>CAXZAB010000114.1:0-7432 GCA_964293715.1 uncultured bacterium
CCCTCTCGTTCCAAACTCAAATGGCTAAGCAGATAGCTGTCATCACGCCGGTAAACGCTCATTTTACCCGCAATCTTAAAAGTTTCAAGGCTTTGGTAGATTTCAGCGCTAACGTTATCTGCCCCTTCTTCGTAGAGCAGCTCCGGTAGGTCTATGATATCAGCCGCGGTCTCTTGTGCGGATGCGTATGCTATGCTGACAGCTATCAGCAAGAGCAAGAGTCTTTTTACCAATTGAGTTCCAGAGCAATGGCATGGCTGGGATCGAGCTTGGGATGGGTACGGATGGCATAGATCAGGCTCCAACTCTCTACATTGACTTTGAACCCCACGCCAAAACGGCTGTCTGTGTTTTGCCAGGAACCATACAGGCTTAAAAACTGATTCAATTCCGTATTTACGCCCACCCTGAAATTATCCTGATAATTCTTGCTGTGGAAATATCCCAGCGCAGCCCTTACATCCGGACCCAAGTGCCCCATCAGGCTGAGGCTGCCCTCTTCTTCATCATCCGTAATGCGCAGCATTTTCAGCTCTGCGGCGAGGTTCTTATATGCATAAGCTATTCCCAGATCATAGCAAAAGGAATATTCCGCGTCAGCATCCTGGATCGTGTCATAAAGCAAATGACCGGTAGCCCCGGCACTGATGCCTTTATACCAGTAATTCAGATTCAGATAGGGATTGTGCGAATTGTAATCTTCGTGATGCAGATAGGTGCTGCCCAGAGCAATATGCAAATCTTTTCTGGCAATGGCATTATGCACAGACAAGACATTGATACCCGGAGTATTAAAGGGGTGATGGTAAGAAAAGCTCAGCCCGGACGCCTGCAAAACGGGAGAAATGGCATAATCCGCCACGGAATCCGAGAGTATGCTAAGCTCGCCTAAAGCATTGGCCGAAGCCGAACAAGCCAGGCAGAATACCAAAAGGGGCACTGTCGACAAGACGATAAAGAGCAGCGCCCGCTTCATCATCAATAGCTAATAAAGGGTTTTTTCACTCACAGGATCAAAGAAATGAGCCTTTGTCATATCCACACTTACAGGAAGCTCTTTACCCACTTTGGGCAGTTCTTTGGGATCGAAACGCGCCATGAAACTGAATTGCTTGGTTTTGAGTAACACATGGTATTCATTTCCGAGGGGCTCCACCATGTCACAGACCGGGGTAAATTTTTGCGGATATTCGGCCATGCTGTCATGCCGGGCATCGTAGATATCTTCGGGACGAATGCCCATGATAATCTCTTTGTTTTCATAATCCTTGAGTTTATTCTGCTGATCCGGGGTCAGAGTCAGCTGATAGTCTCCGCTATCAAAACTAAGAGCTCCATCTTTGATTACCAATTTACCAGGCGCCATATTGATGGCAGGGCTACCGATAAAACCGGCTACAAAGATATTGGCAGGATGATTGTAAATATCCAGCGGCGTATCAATCTGAAGAATCTCCCCGTCTTTCATCACCACGATGCGGTCTGCCATTGTCATAGCTTCCACCTGGTCATGCGTTACGTAGATCATGGTAGTTTCCAGGGTCTTATGCAGCTTTACTATTTCCGCGCGCATCGCTACACGCAGCTTGGCATCAAGGTTCGATAGAGGTTCATCAAAGAGGAAGACTTTGGGTTTGCGGACAATCGCGCGCCCCAGCGCCACTCTTTGACGCTGTCCTCCGGAGAGTTGGCCGGGCTTGCGGGTCATCATGCTTTCGATGCCCAAAAGAGCCGCAGCAGCTTCCACTTTCTTTTTGATCTCAGCTTTGGGTTCTCTGCGTAGCTTGAGCGCAAAAGCCATGTTATCATAGACCGTCATGTGCGGATAGAGGGCATAATTTTGAAAAACCATGGCAATATCACGTTCTTTGGGCGGTTTATCATTCACCAGATTTTCGCCGATATGGATGTCTCCGCTGGAAATATCTTCCAGGCCGGCGATGAGACGCAAGACTGTGGTTTTCCCACAGCCGGAGGGTCCTACCAGGACCATAAATTCCTTGTCTTCAGCTACAAAATTCACGCCTTTCACAGCATGAAAGCCGTTGTCATAGTACTTGTGCAGGTCTTTTACTACTATCTTTGCCATGGCAAACTCCTTTGAGAAATTAGAATTCTAAATCTATGATAAATGTCAAGCAGGAAATTTCTTAGGCCCGGGTGGTTACGGTATTACGCCCGGATTCTTTGGCTTCGTACAGCGCTATATCAGCCATATTGATATAATCATTTAAGTCCTTGAGCTCCACTTTATCGGGGAAGTTTTCACAATACGCACCTATGCTTAGAGTGATTTTGATCTCCTTGTCCTCGTGCCTGAATACGCGATTTTCCACCTTTTGGCGGAAGCCCTGCATCATTTCATCACAATGCTGGGGTTTCGTATCAAAAAGCACAACTAAAAACTCATCTCCCCCGTAGCGGACGATGACATCACTGTGGCGAAATGTCTTAGACAGCATCTCCCCCAAGGATTTCAAGATGTAATCGCCGGCTGTATGGCCATATTCATCGTTTACCGCTTTGAAATCATCGATATCCATAATAGAAAAACAAACCGGGGTATGGTGCCGCGCCGCCAAAGCCAGGATCGGCATAAGGTTATTATCCATAAAGCGCCGGTTGCGCTGGCCGCTGAGAGAATCTGTCAGAGAAAGCTCTCCCACTTCACGGTAGAGGTCTTCAATCGTCTCGAAATTGGTCTGGAGATTCTCCACATAGCTGTTGTTGCGCAGACTGGTCTGATTTGAGAGCTGGAGAAATTTACCTTCCACATAGCTCATGCTGAGTTTGTAGTCATGAGGTTCGCTGTGTGTTCTCAGATATTTTGAGATTTCGATCAAGCGTTCCCAACACTTGTGCAGAAAGTAGTTTGAGGCTTTGAAACTCCGGATGGAATCGTGAAACTGCTCCTTAAATCCGCTCAGGTAATTTCCCGCAAAAAAGTGCAGGGAATGTAGCTGTCTGCAGTTTAAAATCATGTCGTTGAGCTTAATCAGATCTTGGTAATAATGCATCTTTTCCTCTGGAGGAACCTGTTTGTCATCCAAAAGGAAGAGCTCATAGCCCACTCTTGCGGTATTAAGGCATTTCTCATCACGGATTTTCTCATAAACATTATACAGCAGAGCTTTGTAATACTTGCTGCACTTAAACCAAGGCAAGGCAAATATCCAGCTTGTCAGCAAATAAAGAGTAGCTTCCGGATCTCCTGCATCCCAGACCCGGGCAAGCAAGTCTAACAGCAGCTTAACCTTGGTGCTGTTATCACCGCGAGCGCTATAGATCATTGCCTTGCTGAGCTGGTACATTACATAGAAGGAAAGTTGATCGGAACCTGCTTGAGCAAACAGCTCTTCCGCCAAATCTTGGGCGGCATCCCCATACCCTATTTCAGAATACAGAGACAGCAATTGCAAGCGATCAAAGAGCTTGATATAATTCGCATCTTCTTCGAAATAAGGCTTTAAGATTTCCATGGTCTGCTTATAAAAGGAGGAATACTCCAAAATCGGCAGGTGGTTGATAACGTGTAAAAACTGATAGAGTTCGCTCTGCCTGAGTACCTTCTGAGAACTTATAATCGTAAAAGCTTCATTAAAAAATACTGCCACCGTAGCTATGAAGTCATCGCTGATTTTATCCTTTTCCAGCTGAACCGAGACTTCCTGAATCAGCCTCTCAAAATGCCGGGCTCTTTTCGGATTGCCAATTTCAAGAACCTCATGAACCAAACTGCGAATTTCGTCGATTTTTTTAGGCTTCAGCTGGCTCATACTTGCAATATCAAACATCATTACTAAGGCTCCTTGGCGGGCACAAAGCGAAACACTTTCTCATCCGGCTTGATCAGTCCAAACTGCTCACGGGCAGCTTTTTCTGCGGCATCAGGATCTGTCTTCAGGCGTAGGTTCTCTTTGGCTAAAGAGTCATTTACCGCTTGAAGATGCTGGACCTCAGTTTCCATATTCTCCACCTTTTTGCGCAAACTATAGGTGTGGCGGGCGCTATTTCTACCCAGCACCGTAATCCATAAAAATAATAACACAATAAGCAATAAATATATATACCGGACTATCTTTGGCGCCGGCTGCCCTTTGGTTCTCATTTCAAAAACATCCTGGCTACAAAAGATTTGTGAATATCTATGGCTTGAGTAGGGCAGAGTTCATGACAGCACATACACTTGATGCACATATCTTTATCCACCAGCGGAAATCCATCCTGCTGCCAGGCAATGGCTTTGACCGGACAACTTTTCACGCAAACTCCGCAGCGCACACAGCGCCTGCTAACCTCAGGATAGTAATAATAAACTTTTTTGAAGGCATAGCGCAGAATTTTGGGCATATATTTCAAACTTTCCTTGCGCAGTTTGACGACTCTGATATCGACATCGGCAAGTTTATGATTGATAAAGCTATGAGGCACACTAATCTTGGAAGGCAAAATCCCCTCGTTGTGCAAAGCGCCCCAAAGATAGGGCACATCTTTGATTTTGAGGCCCATCATCTGCGCTGCTATGGTATCCAAAGCGGGGATGTTATCCGAGCCCATTAGAAGCCCAAAATGCTTGGGATTGCCTGCAGAAGGACCTATACCATCCATGCCCACGATCCCGTCAATGATGCTATAGGTGATTTTACTGCGGCAGAGACCGTACAGCGCCAAGAGTAACTCAGCAAAGCTCTTAGTATCCGGATGGAGCCTGTGATATTCGCTTTTTATCATACCTGGAATGAGGCCATAGAGGTTTTTCAAGGCTCCCGTAAAGGTCATCAAGGAATGCGTCTTGTATTTGGCCACGTTGATCACAATGCCGCATTGGAAGAGCGCTTCCGAGATTTTGATGGGGATCCCGTCATATTTGAGTTCACGGTAGCCTGAAGTAGAGAGATTGACCAGCTTGATGGGATATCTTTCGGCCAGATCTTGCCAGCCGCAGGTCTCCCAGACCTTTTGCACAGAAACCGTGCCACCGGGGCTATCCCCGATCCAGACTTCCTTTCCCCGTTTCAAAAAGTAACGGATAATAGCTTCCAAGACTATGGGATGCGTGGTTACCGCTTGATCAGGATGATAGGCACCAAGCGCGTTTGGTTTGATCAGGACGCGCTTACTGCGCTTCATCTTGGGATCTCTCAATTGGTCAAACCATTGTCTCACTGCGTCTTCTATTACAGGAAGATCGTAGCTGTCTATGGCGCGGATCTCTACAATAGGCTGTTTCATTCGAACCTGAGGAAATCTTTGCGTTTAAAGGCACTCAGATACAGGCTGAGGCTGAGATTGATCTGAGTGGTTTTAAACTCTGAAGCCACAGCGGTGAGGGCAGAAAGATTGATATTGCCATCCCTAAAGAAATAGCCAAAGCCAATGCTGATAAAGTGTTGTGAATTATCCTCTATTGGTAAAGTGCGGGCTACATCATCCCAAAAGATCGAGCTATCCGCCTGAGCACTGGTATTTAGGGGCAAGAGCACCCTTCCATCCCAGACATTTGATTTATAGAAATAACCGGCACGCATGATTTTGTTGCCATCACGGCGTTCTGCCCCCAGATGAATGGAATAGCGATCTTCGTATTTGTCATCAATGGCAGAATCCTGGCTGTATCTGAAGTCTGAAGAAAAGCGGTAGCGGTCTTTGGCATAACTGAGCCCTGCACTGGCCTCCAGAGGAAGCACCGTGTCATACTGGGCATAGGTGAGGTCCCAGTCCATCTTCGTAGGCAGAGTCAAGGACAAGCCGGCAGTCAGATCGTGAGTTTGATAAAGAATTCCGGGTTGAACTCTGAGGGCATATTTGTATTCCCGAATCCGGTCATAAGTCTTGATGAAGATCACATCATCCAGAAAGTGAATTTGATTGTGGAGCGAGAGTCCTAATTTTAGCTGATCCAGAACCTGGTAATTGGCCATGCCGCTGAACTGGTGTAAATAGTATCTGGGATAGCGGGTTACCACATCTGCCCCTTGAAGGATCACAATCGAAAAATCATCCAGTACCAAGGATTTGGGATTGCTGTAAGTGATCGCAGCGGCAAGCTTTTGACCCAGAGGAAAGCTCACACCCAAAACGCCAAAAGGCACGGGTGAACTGTAACGGCTTTGAAAAACGAGACCGTCTGCATCAATCGGAGGTTTGATATTTATCTCAGTAAAGACCCTGGCCGAATCCACCATCATCACCGCGGGATTCAGGAAAGCTTCTTGCGCCGAGCCCGGCACGCCGGTACCGGTATAACCGCGTCCGGCAGCTTCCACGCCCAAATAATTAAGCGAAAAAGCTTCGTACATGGGATTCATATACTGAGGTGACTGAAGCACAAACAAGGTGTCTGCACTTTGGGCACCCAGCGCCGAAATAAGCACCAGACCAAAGATAAAAAAGCGTAACTTCATTTATGCTCCTTAGTATTTATTACATATCAATTTTAAAGGTTTCGTTGCGTTGTTTGCCTACGGATACCACTCTTACCGGCACTTCCAGCAGATCTTCGATGGCTTCCAGATAGGTTTGGGCATTGGCAGGCAAAGCTTCTTTGCTGCGCACGCCGGTGATGTCTTCTTCCCAACCTTCGAGAGTAAGATACACAGGCTCTACCCTGGTGAGATCCAGAGGATGAGCAGGAGGGGTGTCCAGCATTTTACCGTCCAGATTGTAACCCACGCAAATCTTCAATTCCTCGATCCCGGAAAGTACATCCAGAAGAGTGAGAGCAATGCCATCCAAAGTATTTAAACGCGTACTGTAAGCAGCCATCACGGCATCAAAATGTCCGATCCGGCGGGGTCTGCCTGTAGTGGAACCAAATTCATTGCCTTGCTTCCTGATCTGCTCTGCCAAAGGACCGTGAATCTCGGTAGGGAAAGGACCTTCGCCCACCCTGGTAACATAGGATTTGAAAACTCCCAGCACTTCATCCAAAAGGCGCGAAGAAAATCCGCTGCCGATACCAATTGCATCCACGATCGTATTAGACGAAGTCACGTAAGGGTAGCTCCCCCAGGTTCTGTCCAAAAGTGTACCTTGAGCGCCTTCAAAGATAATCCTGGCGCCGCTGAGATGGGCTTCTCTGAGAATGCCTTCTACGGAGGTACAGTATTCTTTCAAAACTTCCCAGGCTCCCTGTAGCTGAGTCATCACCTTTTGCAAAATCTCGTCATCAAAGCTTTGTCCATGATATGCATAGAGCTCCTTGATGCGCTGTTTCAGATAGTCCGGATGTGCCAGATCTCCCAGCCGGATTCCGGTGCGGGCTGTCATATCCGCATAGGCAGGGCCTATTCCCCGTCCTGTGGTTCCGATTTTGGCCGAGGCCAAACGGGTCTCGTTGCTTTTATCCAGGTCCTGATGCAAAGGTAACACCAGCCCCACTTTTTCGTCTATGCACAGACGTCCATCGAATTTCAAGCCAGCCGCTTCAAAC
>CAXZAB010000115.1:0-7283 GCA_964293715.1 uncultured bacterium
TTTACAGGATATCCAATTATCCTTCCTGCCATTTGTCTGTCAACAACTTTTCCCCTGCACCCCTACACTTCCCCACTCCCCCTCATTTTTAACTTGCCAGATTCGGCACATTTTAAATAGTGGAGAAAATCTAAGGGAGATTATTATGAAAGAGAAAAATGTTTCACCAAACCCAAAAGAACATACCCACGAAGACATGGAAGACGAAGACTCCAGAGTCATTACTCTTGAGATGGAAGATGGCAGCGAAAAAGACTTTATCGCGCTTGATATTTTGGAACACGAAGGGGAAAGTTACATTGCTCTTTCCGAAGTAAACTCTTCGGACTATGACGTGCTCCATTTTGTGGAAGCGGATGATGTCCTTGAGCTCAGCATTATCGAAGACGAAGATAAATACAATAGAATCACGAGTCTTTTCCAAGCGAAATTTGAAGAAATGCTTTATGACGGAGAAGATTACGGCGACGATGATGATGAAGATTACGAAGACGAAGACGAAGACGAAGATGAAGATGAAGATGTAGATGACACAGAAGACGAGGTCGAAAAAGAAATAACCTCATAAAAGCTGATAGCACCAGGGGTAGGAGATTGGTATTGTCACAAAGGCTGAGGCCTTGGTAATGCCTATCTTCTACCTACAAATTTGGGCAAAAGAAAGTGCTGTTTTATCTAACACCTGACAGCATTGGCTTGCAATCAAGCTTCACACAAACCTATGAAAAGGAAGGATAAATATGAATATGGCAAGCTTGCTATCACATCCTTTTGAACTGGAACTCAAGACCAGGATTTCGGGGGCCATGATCAATGCAGCCCTGGCCATGAAGGACCTGCCGTCGCTGATCAAATCAGTTAAAGTGGAATTCCTGAATGGCATAATCAGAATACATATCCAAACTGGCTTACTGCTTATGAAAAACATTAAAGTAGATGCCAAAATCCTCGGAATAGAGCTCAGCCGCAAAAAATCTACCGTGCACTGTGAGCTTATAGGAGCAGCAGGCACTATCATCAGGCTACTCAGCCTGCTTAAAATCAAAGCTGCGCAGATTAGTTTAGAGGGTAATAGACTGGACATTGACATCACGTCTATACTGCTCAAAAACCTCCCCAGCGATACAGCCGGCTTATTGGATAAGGCACAAGTGCACATCCTGAGCCTGGAGCCGGGTTTTATAAATCTGGGTATCAAGACAAAACCTGATCATCAGAAGATACCTGTTTAAGCAACAAGATAGCCTAAGAATATACTCACAAACCCTGCCAAGGCTGGATTCTGACTTACTCAAACCAGGCTTCGGCATTTTTCTCTTGACCTTTATGGCATATTTGTAGACTGACTTTATGTGCTGCTTGACGCCTCACAAGGCTAAAGCAAACGACATTGATAATAATATACACGAGGTAAATAAAGTGACAAAGACAGAGCTTATCCCCCTAATCACTCAGCAAGCAAAGACCGCCAGACAGGCGATTTTGCAGATGACCACCATGTCTGGCAGCGGCCACCCCGGTGGATCCATGTCCAGCATTGATGTGATCCTATCCGTATACAATACTATGCGTCATGATCCCAAAAACCCCGATTGGCCCCAGCGGGACCGCTTTGTGTATTCCAACGGTCATATTTCCCCTGCGGCTTACAGCAGTTTGGGGATCATGGACTATTTTCCTTTGGATGATGCTATCGCACTGTTCAGAAAATATGGCAGCATGTTTGATGGTCATGTGGACAGTGAAGTGCCTGGGATAGAGTGGAGCAGTGGCAATCTGGGACAAGGCCTTTCCGCAGCTACCGGCTTTGCCATCTCTGCCAGAATCAAAGGTCTGGATTATCACACCTATGTGCTGATGGGAGATGGTGAACAGCAAAAAGGCCAGCTTTCCGAAGCCCGCCGCTTTGCCAGCAAATTTAACCTGACCAATCTCACAGCCATTATAGATTACAACCAATTGCAGATCTCGGGTTCCATTCACGATGTGATGCCTCAACGCATCCGTCAAAACTGGGAATCAGACGGCTGGCAGGTCATGGAAGTCAACGGCCATGATATCACGCAGGTTTTGAATACTCTGGAGGAAGCACTATCCGCCCAGAAACCAGTGATGATCCTGGCTCACACGGTTATGGGCAAAGGGGTAAGCTTTATGGAAAACAATGCTAAATACCACGGCTCCACCCTGTCTGTCGAACAATGTTTAGCAGCTTTAAAAGAAATTGATATGCCATCTGAGCTGCCCAAATATCAGAAAATGCGGGATGAATTTAAGGCCGGTAAACCTCAGCGCCACCAGGATACTCGTCCCAATTTTGCTCTAAAGCAAGGTAAACCTGTGTTATACAGCTCTGAAAGCGATTGCCGCAGTGCCTGGGGTAATGCCCTTTTGGATTTGGGCAAGATCAATCGTGAAAGCGATGTCCCCATTGTAGTGGTGGATTGCGATCTGGCCGGCAGCGTGAAAACCGCCGCTTTCGGGGAAGAATTTCCAGAGCGCTTTTTGCAGAGTGGGATCATGGAACACCACGCTGTGGTGATGAGCGGAGCTATTTCTACCACAGGGATTCAGTGCTTTTGGTCCGGTTTTGGAATCTTTGGCATAGATGAGACCTATAATATGCAAAGGCTCAACGACATCAATCGCACCAATCTCAAGACCGTGGTTACCCACGTGGGTATAGATGTGGGCGAAGATGGCAAGACTCACCAGTGTGTAGATTACATTTCTTTGATACGCAATCTCTTTGATGCCAGACTCATCTGTCCCGCAGATGCGAACCAAACCGACCGCATCATTCGCTGGTTGATCAACAAACCCGGAAACTATTTTGTGACCATGGGACGCTCCAAGCTTCCGATCATCAAAGATCCCGAAAACGAGGTTTTCTTTGATTTGGATTACTGCTTTGAATATGGCAAAGCCGATGTGCTGCGTACAGGAGACAAAGCCACTGTCTTTGTCTGTGGAACCCCCGCAGGCAGAGCAGTGAAGGCTATAGATGCATTGCGTGAAGAAGGTACTTTCATTGAGTTGGTCTATGTCTCCAGCCCACTGGCACTTGAGCCTACAATGATCGCAGAAGCAGCCCAGCGCGGCCCCATCTTCAGCATTGAGGATCACAGCATCCATGGCGGGCTCGGCTCCAGTATCGCAGACGCTGTTTTGGATGGCGGACTTCAGGCCCGGCTCATTCGTATCGGAATAGAGGCCTACCCTGTTTCCGGAGCTTCCAACGAGCTTTACGAAGCTTTTGAGCTGGATACTGCATCTCTGATCAGACGCATCAAAGCGGATCTATAGGCTGGCAGGCTTAGGGGTTGCACAAGAAAAGGCCGGCGATAAATCGTAAGCTGGAACACTGTGAAAAGACTATTATGGCTATGAACGCATTATTTTCATGATGAAGGAAAGACCTTAAGCGGCTCTTATGAACAAAGATTTTCTAAAGCCTCTCTTGATTATCGCTTTGGCGGTAATACTTACCGGCGTGGTAGCCTGGATACTACCGGTTTGGAACAATGATGTTTTCACCATTCGCAAAATGCCCTGGTTTTCCGCGCTGAAACCCAAAGTAGAACAACCTGATTCCACGGCAGCTCAGCAAATAAAGGTCGCCGATACCATTAACCATCTCCAGCCTTTTCTGAACCAACTGGGAGCCATGAAACCCCAGACAGGGAAAACGGCTTTGCTCAAAGAGACTTCCGGCCACGCCCCCAAAAAGCTCAGGATCGCTTATTTCAGCGATTCCATCATCGAGGGAGACCTCATCACCGCACCGCTGAGATCCGCTCTGCAAGACACATACGGCGGTGTGGGCGTAGGCATGGTACCCATCACCTCCATCGTTTCCGGTTTCAGGCAAACTATCCGCCACGAATTCTCCCGAAATTGGGAAACCGTTTCGTTCATGACAAACGGCAAAGGCGATATCTCCCTGGGCATCACAGGCTATACCTTCATTCCCCGGCCTTATTATTTGGATCAGAAAGCCATAGAACCGGATAAGCCGGTTGACATAGAAAGCCCGGATAGCCTATTCGTGGCCGATAGTCTGGCCACCCCTCCCAAGGCAAAAAAGGAAACCAAGATCGCCAGATTTTATGTGAATGAAGACCCCTGGGTGGAGTACAGAGCAGTGGATACTGCCGGCGGCGCTGCAAATTTCCAGCAAATCAAACTATATTACAGCCATGCCACAGACAGCTCCTGGGTGCAGGTCTCCTATGATTCCGCCCCGGCCATCACCAGACAGCTAAGATCCGGTAATTCCCTGCAAGTTCTGGACCTCGGCCTCAGCAAGCCCGTCAAACGCATCCGCCTGGCCTTTTCCAAAAAAGACCCCCTGCATCTTTATGGTACGTCCTTCGATGATGAAAGCGGCGTCTATGTGGACAATTACCCCATCCGCGGCTATTCCGGGATGTACTTCCAGCGCATCCATGCTGATGTTTTAAAGGCTTTCGGACAGCGTCTGGATTATGATCTGGTGGTCTTGCAGTATGGCGGGAACGTCTCCAGTCCAACAAACACCGATTATAATAATTATAAACAGGCTATGATCCGCACCATCCAATATATACAGACCGCTATGCCCAAGGTGCCGATTTTGATCGTGAGCATGCACGATCGCAGTTATAAAGACGGCACCCAATACAAAACCTCACCAGACATCCCCATCCTGGTAGAAACACAAGGCGAATTTGCCCGGGAAACCGGCTGCGCTTTTTGGAATCTCTATGAAGCGATGGGAGGCTACAATTCCATGCTTGAGCTCGTAAACCAAAATCCTCCTCTGGCCGGAAAAGATTATACTCACTTCACCAGGCGGGGAGCAGATTATGTGGCAGAATTGCTGCTCAAATTCCTCAAAGGGGAGTCGTGAAACGGCGCCGGATCTTCTTGATTTCGCTGCTGCTGTCCAGCCTGGCTCTGCTTTTGGCGCTCAGTAAATCCGAAAAGCATCAATCCTTGCTGTTTACTGAAGACGAATATCCCGAAGACCTGGACACCCTGGAGGAATTTATTCAAAGCTATTATCTTCTCTTGGATAGCGATAGCTACATCAAAGATTACAGTTTTATCCATCCCGAGCACAATCATCTGATGAATGAAAGCCCCGGCCTCACGGATTTTTACCACAAACTCCTGGAGCTAAGATCTGGAAGGCGTGAACAGGTGGTGATCTACCAGATCGGAGATTCGCATATCCAAAGCGGTTTCTTTAGCGGAACTGCCCGCAGCGCCCTCCAAAAGTATTTTGGCAATGCCGGCAGGGGACTGATCTTCCCGCACAAGCTGGCAGGAACAAACCAACCGGATGACTACCAAATCTCCTCCAACAGCCGTTTTAGCAGCATCTCCAAACCGCGCAGCCTCAGCGGATATACTCTGGAAATCTCAAATCCCGCCACTCTTAAAATCAAAACCAATTCCTTTTTTCAGATTGACAGCAAATTCGATAAAATTAGGGTCTTTGCCGATAGCGGCGCAGAATTCGGCGATGATTCAGGCATTTCCCGCGAGAATTCGGAAGTTTGCAGCAGCCACCTGCTCAGCTTTGCCCAGATGAGAGGTGAGGCTGAAATCAAGCTCCCCGGCAATATGAATCAACTCTATGGCCTTAGCCTGGAGCGCAGTGAAAAGGGGCTGCTATACCACAGTATGGGCGTAAACGGAGCAGGCTTTTACAATCTGGCAAATGATGAGCAATTCTTCCAACAGATTGGCGCACTAAAACCTGATCTGATCATCATCTCTCTGGGCACAAACGACGCCCAGGGACGCTACCGTGATGAAGTGCAGAGAGCCAATCTCAGGATCTTTATGCAAAATCTGCAAAGCGCCAATCCTGGCAGTGCAGTGCTTTTTACCCTTCCGCCGGATTCATATAAGAGTGGCAAAACCAACCCCGCGATCAGCAATATCGAAACCAGTATCCGCGATTATTGTGCTGATCATGATCTGGCCTGGTGGGAGCTGAGAGCTGTGATGGGAGGCGCTGGCAGCATCAATACCTGGCGCCAGCAAAAGATGGCAGCCAAGGACCTTTTGCACTATACCCCAAAGGGCTATATGCTGAAGGGACATCTCTTTTATCAAAGCCTGATCAAAGGCTACAAAGCTTACAGCGAAAGCGGGGAAGCCAGATGAACCATATCTGGCAGAGCATTCTGGGCTCACTGAATTACGATCAGGCCAATCCTCTGCTTTTCAACAGCACCTTCTTCCTCTTTTTCTTTATCCTTGTGCTCATCATCTACCCTCTGGTGGTAAACCGCACCCGCATCAGAGTCTGGTATCTGCTGGCAGTCTCGCTTTATTTTTACTTCAAGACCAGCGGCAATTTCGTTCTGCTTTTACTCATCACAGCTTTGGTCAATTTTGCCTTGGGTGCTGCCATCCATCGAACTGAAAGCAAAAATGGCCGACGAGCCTGGCTGGGCCTCAGTCTACTCTGGAATCTGGGCACTCTGGGCTATTTCAAATACACGAATTTTATCCTCGGCACCATCAATCAGCTCTTTGGCGGCTCCATCCCCATGATGGACATCTTTTTACCGGTTGGCATCAGCTTTTTCACCTTCCAGACCTGGAGCTACACCCTGGATATCTATTTCAAAAAACTGGAACCCATCCGCAGTTTCAAAGATTTTGCCTTTTTCGTTTCCTTCTTCCCGCAATTAGTCGCAGGCCCCATCGTGCGAGCCTCTTACTTCATCCCGCAGATCCACAAAAAGCTGGAATTAGATGAAGATACCATCGCCCGGGCCTTGGTGCTGATCTTTGCCGGTTTACTCAAGAAAGGCGTGATTGCAGATTATTTATCGGTGAATTTCGTGGACCGCATCTTTGAGAATCCGGCACTGTTTTCCGGGATGGAAAATCTCTTCGGAGTCTATGCCTACGCTCTGCAGATTTACTGTGATTTCAGCGGCTATTCCGACATCGCCATAGGTTTGGCAGCCTTGATGGGCTTTAGCCTGCCTATCAACTTCCTCAGCCCTTATAGAGCCCATAGCATCACGGATTTCTGGCGCCGCTGGCATATCTCGCTTTCCACCTGGTTGAGGGATTACATTTACATCCCCTTGGGCGGAAATCGCAAAGGCAAGAGCCGGCAGTATCTGAATCTGGGAGTCACCATGCTTTTGGGCGGCCTCTGGCATGGAGCGAGCTGGAACTTTGTCTTTTGGGGAGGCTTGCACGGGGTAGCTTTGATCTTTGACAAACTCTGGCTCAGGCTTAAGATCGCCAATACCAAGGTAATGAAGGTG
>CAXZAB010000116.1:0-7255 GCA_964293715.1 uncultured bacterium
TGCTTTATGGAATTGAGGAAATTCCCATAGATTGGATCAATCTGTTAAAGAAGCCTGAGATATTCGAAGGTATAGCCTTAAAATATAAGGATTCGTCTGAATCCAAGCTCTGAGCCTGGATTGGACCAGCTGTTAGATATAATATGCTCAGATAACCGTAAAATATGGCTTGGATAATATACCAACTTTGAGACGTAAATTTTGGTTTTTCTTGGCAAATCAGCAAAACAGAATAAATTATATGAAAACCTAAAAGGAGTTTAAAATGAAAAAGATCCTAATTTTACTGTTAGTCACAGTTTTCAGCCTGGGACTCTTTGCCCAAAGTGCAAAGTCTGAAGCACTGGGAAGTCTGAATACGGCCAGATCACAGATCGATAGCGGCCAATATCTCAAAGCCCAGGAGGAGTTAAATTACGCCCAAGCGAAAATCAGCGAAATTCTTTCTGAAGAACTTATAGAATTTATCCCAAGCGCCCCCGCCGGCTTTACCTTGCAGGACAAGTCTGCGCAATCTTTGGGCCAGGCAGGAGCCATCATTGGCAGCGCAAACTCCATAGCTGCCACTGGCAATTACACCAAAGGCAACACCGAACTGGATCTCACCATCATGGTGGGAGGCGTGACCGGCCAGGTTGCTGGACTGGTGGGACTTGCTGCAATGTTTGGCGGTCTGACCGATGCGGGAACCAAAACCGTGCGGATAAATGGAAACAACGCAACCATGGAATATGACAAAAATGACAAGTCAGGATCTTTGACCATCAAGGTGGGAGATAAGATGTCTGTGATAATAAATGGAGAAAACCTAAGCAATTCCGATGAAATGAAAACCTTGGCCGAAAAGGTCGATTATGATGCCTTATTGAAGAAGTTTCAATAGACTGGATTGGATACCATAAACCCCGTCTGCGCAAAGCAAACGGGGTTTTTTATTTAATCAAAATCTGAAGGGAGAAAATCTTCAAAGCCCAAGCTGTCTGGCTGAGGTTCGGACCCCCGGCTCAGCGTAAGCCGGATCATGGATCTCTTTTCAAGTTTTGTACCGGCACCTGGATTGGAACGCAGAACCGTGTTTTGCTCATATCTGTCACTATACAAAGAATCTACGATACTGCTTCTGAGATCATGATTCCGCAGGGTGACCATGGCTTGCTGAAAGCGGGTGCCCCGCAATTCCGGCACTGTCACCATTTTACTGCCTTTGCTGACCACCAGGAAGACGGTACCTTCTTCTCTGATCCTGGCTCCGGCAATCGGAGATTGATCCAGAATATTGTCCATCCTGGTCACTTCGCTATACAGCGAATCTTTGACTACCACGTGCAGCTTTTTTTTGGTAAGCATAGTTTTGGCTTCTGCCAGGCTAAGACCTACCAGGTGTGGGGTCTCTACCTTTTTGGGGCGTCCAAAAGCCAAAGGAAGAATCATCTTACTAAAAATGAAAGCGGTGACAAAGATGATGCCCAGCCCAATTCCCAGCATATAGCCCCATTGTTTGAAGTTAATTTTACTCACCTTTTTCTCACTTTATCTTTTGCATCTTGGCGGCAAAAGCTCCGTCCATGTGATGTTTGAAGGGAATGGTCTTCAAAAAGCCTTTTTCGGTATAGGCTTTAGGAATGAATTTGCCGGCAGGAATCAGTTTAAACCCTGGATTATGCGCCAAGAAACGCTTGATCTGCGCTTCGTTTTCATCCGGATTCATGGTGCATGTGGAATAAACCAAATAGCCCTCCAGCTTCACAAAATTAGCGGCATGATCCAGAGCTTTTTCCTGCAGTTTAATGAGCTGAGGAATGTCTTGATGTGCCTGCCACCTGAGATCTGCCTTCCGGGAAAAGACACCCCAGCCGGAGCAAGGTGCATCCACCAATACTCTGTCATAGGCCGGAGCCACAGGGCCATATTTCAGCGCATCCGTGGTAACTTGTATGATATTAGTGATTTGCAGACGGTCTGCAGCGTGTTTGAGCAGCTTCATCTTTTGAGGAATTCTATCCACGGCGATCACTTCTCCGGTGTTTTTCATGATCTCAGAGATGTAGGTACATTTCCCACCGGGAGCTGCAAATAAATCCAGCACAGATTGTTCGGGCAGAGGATCCAGCAGTTCCACCACCAAAGCTGCTGAGGTATCCTGAACTGTGAAATAACCTTCTGAAAAGGCCACTTCATTCAAGACTTCCGAGGCCTGTGTGCTATGAAACATCATCTTGCTGGCCTCACAGGGCTTGATTTCAATCTCTCTACGGGCAAAATACTTCTGCAGTTTTTCCGGAGTGGTGGCCAGAGAGTTTACGCGGATATGGAGTGCCGGATTTTCGTTGAAATACATGGCCAGATACTCTGTGGATTCTTCACCAAAGTGGCCGATCCAGGTCTTAATCAAATCCGGAGGATAGGAATGCTCGTAGGCTATCCGAAAAACAGGATCTTCCGGATATGCTGTCTTGTCTTCCCGCAAATAAGCTCTGAGCACGGCATTTACAAAATCCGCCACGGGTTCAGAAAGCACGCTTTTGGCCAGTTCCACGGTTTCATTCACAGCCGCGTGAGGCGGGATGCTGTCCAGATACATAATCTGATACAAGCCCAGATAGAGCATGATTTTAATCTTGAGATCGGTGGTTTCATACTTCTCAGCTTCGGTATAGAATGAGAGTACAAAATCCAGCTTTTGCCGCATTTTAACCACGCCTTTTACCGTGGTATAAAAAAGAGCGATCTCTTCTTTATTGTCTTTTAACTTTTTGGCCCTGCGTTGGAGCAGGGTATCGGAAAAATCGCCGTCTTTAAAAACTCTTAGGATTACCTTATATGCTTCAGATCTAAAATTCATTTTGCCCTCTGATAAAGTCTTTTAATTACTTCTTTGATCAATTTTTCCTCGGGAAATTCAAGTTCTTCAGGGCCCAGGAGTTTCAATTCCCGCTGGATCAAACCTGCATTGAAACCCAAGGCCAAAAGTGCGCTTTCCACTTCTTGCAGCGGAGCCTGCGCGATGGCATAATCTGCATCATCCACAAAGTCCATCAGCTTGTGGATTTTGTCGCCCAGCTCCACGATCAGACGTTGCGCGCTCTTTTTCCCGATGCCGGGAACTTTGGTAAGCATCCCCTCTTCCCCACTTTGGATACTTCTCACGAAGGCGGGTATGCTGAGGGTGGAAAGAATGGAGATAGCGGTCTTGGGACCGATACCGCTGATTTTGGTGAGTTGCATAAAGAGTTCACGCTCGCCTATGGTGGCAAAGCCATGAATACGGACATCATCCTGTGTTACAATTAGATAGCAGTACAACAAACACTCGTTGCCCACAGGAGGCAGGCTTTCATAGGTAGAGACGGGAATCTTGATTTCCCAGCCTATACCCACGGTTTCGATCACCGCTAAGACAGGGCTTTTCTGAGTGAGAATGCCCTTGATATATTCGATCATATAGTTTTATCCCATTTGATACGGTTAAAGTGCGTGGTGGCTATGGCCAGAGCGTCATAGGCGTCGTCGCGCAGCTTCTTCTCACTGAGCGGATATAATTTGTGAATCATATAGCGCACCTGCTCCTTGGTGGCATTTCCCGTGCCAACCACTGCTTTCTTGACTTCACGGGGACTGTATTCCACTATGGGAATTCCCTGTTGAGCCAAAGCCAAAAGGATTACTCCCCGGGCATGACCCAGTACAAAGATGCTTTGTATGTGTTTATGAAAAAACATGGTCTCGATCGCCGCATAATCCGGCTTATGCTCCTTGACCAGCTCTACTATAGATTCATAGAGCAGGCAAAGACGCTGGCCCAAATTTGGCTGCTTCGTGACATCGATCAGATCACAGCCTGCGGCAATTACTTTGTTTTTTTCAAATTGGATAAGCCCATAACCGCAATAGCGGCTACCGGGGTCTATCCCCAATATCATCACGGAAGCTTATTCCTCGGCTGAAAGTTCTGCGATTACCTCATCGGAAAGCTCAAAATTTGCATAGACCTTTTGGACGTCATCCAGATCTTCCAACATATCAATCAGCTTCATGATTTTTGAGGCCACGTCATCGGCATTGATTGTGGTCTTGGGCACCCGGGTGAGTTCAGCATTTTCTACCGGGAGTCCTGCAGCTTCCATGTTAGCCAAAACTGTATGAAAATCTGAGGGAGAAGTATATATTTCAAAATACTCATCTCCCGTTTCCACGTCTTCGGCGCCGGCTTCCAGGGCTTGCATGAGAAATTCCTCTTCGTCCAGGCCTTCCACGGCGACATTAAAATAGCCTTTGAAATCAAAATTCCAGGAGACCGCTCCCGTTTCAGCCAGATTCCCGCCATATTTTGCCAGGGTGTGACGCAATTCTGCCACAGTGCGGTTTCTGTTATCGGTCATTACGTCAATCACGATGCCGATGCCCGCCTGACCGTAGCCTTCATAGGTAATCTCTTCGTAAGAGACACCTTCTATCTCACCCGTACCGCGTTTGATAGCGCGTTCGATGTTTTCACGGGGCATATTGGCTGCTTTGGCTGTGAGAATCGCAGTCCTCAAGCGGGGGTTGGATTCAGTATCGCCACCGCCATCTTTTGCCGCCAAAATAATTTCCTTGACCAAGCGGGTAAATATTCTACCCCGCTTGGCATCTGCTGCGCCTTTTTTATGCTTGATCGAACTCCACTTATTGTGTCCGGACATATGTACCTCTACTTTTTAATTTTCGTCGTTATCTTGCCAAGCGGCTACCACCTTCTGAGTAATATCTTCCGGGACTCGTTCGTAATGAGAAAATTCTTGTGTAAAACGTCCTCTACCCTGAGTGAATGACTTCAGTGCAGGATAATAAGAAAACACCTCTGTGAGAGGCATTTGAGCACTAAGATACTGTTTCTTGCCGCGCTGTTCCATTCCCATAATACGGCCTCTGCGAGTGGTAATATCACCCATCACATCACCCATATATTCGCTGGGAACGATTATTACTATATTATGTATAGGCTCCAACAAGATGGGTCTGCATTTCTTAAAACCTTCTTTGAGTGCCATGGATGAGGCAATCTTGAAGGCCATTTCAGAGCTATCCACATCATGGTAACTGCCATAATACACTTCCACTGCTACGTCCACCACCTCATAACCTGCGATGATGCCCTTATCCAAGGTCTCCAAAAGGCCTTTTTCGATGGCAGGGATGAAGTTTGAGGGAATCGTGCCACCCACTACGGCATTGATGAATTGGAATCCTTCGCCACGTTCGGTGGGTTTAATTCTGAAAAACACTTCGCCGTATTGACCACGTCCACCGGACTGCTTTTTGTGCTTGTATTGACTTTCTGCACTGGCAGTGATGGTTTCTTTGTAGGCAATCCGCGGGGTCTTGAGCTCAGCATCCACTTTGTAGCGGTTTTTGAGCTTTTTCAGGACCAATTGCAATTGCTGATCTCCCATGCCGGAAAGCACGTTCTCATGAGTTTCCGCATTGAGATCGTAACGGATGGTGGGATCTTCTGCGATCACTCTCTGCAAGCTGGTGCCGATCTTATCTTCATCGGACTGATTTACCGCTTTGATAGATTGCCAGGTGGTGGCTGAAGGCAGCTCTACGGGCTTGATGGCATGCCGGGCATTAATGGCCACGATGCTGCTCATCATGCGCGCGCTTTTCAGTTTTACCAAAGAACCGATCTCACCGGCTCTGAGTTCAGAGCAGTCATGACGGTTTTTACCGAGCATGTAGAAGGTATTGCCGGCTTTGTCTTTGGAATCCTTTTCCGGGGTATAAAATTCATTACCGGTTTTCAGCGTACCGGAATACATTCTTACATAAGCAAAGTCGCCCATACTGGGATCGGCATACATTTTGAAAATATATCCTAAAATTTCTCCATCAGCGCTGGCGATGAATTCTTTGACATCTTCACCTTCCACCACTTCGATCTTGGGGCAATCTGCCGGGGAAGCCAGATAATCTACGATTCCCTGCACGAAAGCCATTACGCCCACACCGGTTCCGGCGGAGCACACAAAAACGGGGGTAATTTCGCCGCTGGCTATGCAATTGCGCAGGCCTGCTATCAGATGGTCCTGAGACAATTCCAGGTTTTCCAGAAACTCATTGAGCAATTTTTCATCGGTCTCGGCCACAGCCTCCATCAGCTGCATTCTGGCATCTTCCACCTGATCTTTCATATCAGCAGGAATATCCACCTCACCATCCGCAGTATAAGCTTTTTGGAGAATGATATCCACCACGCCTGCAAAGGATCCTTCTTTACCGATGGGAATGTGAACCTTCACCGGTCTGAGATCGCTGTTCTCTTGAATTGATTCCAGAGTTTTCTCATAATCGGCATGTTCATTATCCATGCGATTCACCAAAATGGCCCTGGCTTTATTCTTGCCTTCCAATTGTTCCAGAGCAAGCTCCAGCCCCACTTCAAAACCGGCGGCGGCATTTGCCACTATCACCACGTTTTCCACTGCAGGGAGAGCCACCACGGTGTCACCCACAAAATCGGGATAACCGGGTGCGTCCAGAATATTGATCCGGGTTTTACCATGATCTACATAGCCCATGGCAAGACTCAAAGACATCTTCTTTGCCATCTCTTCGGGATCAAAATCCAGTACTGTATTACCTTCATCGACCTTACCAAGTCTATTGGTAGTCTTTGTCTGATTAAAAATTTGTTCTGCCAGAGTAGTCTTACCAGCTCCGCTGGATCCGACCAACATTAGATTGCGTATGTTCTTCATTGAGTATTCTTTCATGTTATTCCTCGTGTATTTATCTCATTTTCATAGAATTTTTATGTCGTTAAACCATAATTTCTGCTTCCTTATAGGTGTCAATACTTTTGTTTGTCTTGACATACAATGCGGGATGAGAATATAATGTATCAATCATAATTAAGGAGGTTCCAGCATGGAACAAGAACCACGTTCTTTTACAAGTCAACCCAATACAGCTCCTCTTCAAAATATGGCTCCGGTAATGACCATAGGGAATTGGGTCGTCACCCTGATACTCACCGCCATCCCTCTCGTAAACATCATTATGCTGATTGTGTGGGCGGTCAGCTCCACAGAAAACCCCAATCGCAAGAACTGGGCTATCGCAGGGCTGATCTTTATGGGCATTATGTTTGCCTTGTACATACTTCTCTTTAGTACTGTGGCAGGTATGATGGGAGGAATGTTCCAAAGTTTAGGAAACTTCTGATCTTTCAGAAATAATTATTTTACCTGATTCATTTCCCCGGTTTGGCAAT
>CAXZAB010000117.1:0-7229 GCA_964293715.1 uncultured bacterium
GTAATGCCTCCTGCATTTCGGAGCGACATTCTCAATTCTCAACTCTCCCTTCTCCACTTCTATTCCCATTCCCCTTTAATTTTCTGGTACTCTCGTTCTGCCTTCTCTGAGACCTTCCCTTTTGCCACTGCCAGCATCATCCCCGATTCCCTGCGCATCTCGCGGATCCGCTCCGGCATCTCATAAGCCTCCAGGCTCTCAGCATCCGGAAACCGCATGGTCCACCGCATCAGATTCAGCCAGCTGGTGTGTTCGTTCCAGGGCCGGCTCATCAGTTCGCTGATTATCGCTTTGCGCTCTGCCTTGTGCACCTTGTCACTGGCAGACTGGGGCTTATGCTGTCCGGACCTTACTTTCTTGCGCTTCTCAGCCAGGTCCCGCCGTTGCCTGTCCATCTTATACCATTCGGCCCGGTACTCATCGAAGTGGCTCCGGCGGTACAGCGTGCTGGGCCGCAGATTATGTTCCATCTTCTCGTTGCCTGTCCACTGTGCGCACTTCGCTTCATGCACCTTAAAAAAGTCTTGCACCTGGTATCCTTGCTTCAGCCGGCCCATGATCAGAGCTTTCGCGCTGTCTGTGGCCCCAAATCGGCTACCTGTGCGCTCATTAAGATCTTTTAGTATAGCGAGAGCATCCTGCTCGTGTAGGGCGCCAGAATCGAGGTTATCGCGCTTCATCCGTGCTACCCGGATCAGGTTCGTGATCCAGTTCCGAAACCGGCGGGCGAGTTCAGCCTCGCCCACCAGCTCTTCTGCCATCTTCTTCAATTCTGAATTTGTCATATTTACCGCCTACAACGCCGCAAAATCCAACACTATAGACTTGAGCTTCCCATCTTCCCCAGCTTCCTGAAAATAGAAATAGGTCTTCGTTTCCAGTACCTTCTGCGCTGTGGCGATCAGCTCCATCGCTTCAATCCAGGGCGGATCCGTAAAATTCAGTTGCCGGAGCCCTATGATCTGCTTAGCGTCTACTTCACCCTTGGCGTCCACCTTGAAGGCGCGCATCACCAGCGTTACAATCTTTTCATTGCTGCCGGGGGTCCAGCTGCGAATGCACTCATCGATTTTCAGCTTGGCCAGGTTCAGGTTCTCGTCGAAGGTGAATCTTTTGGCCACCTTGACTGTTACGGCCTCTGTCATACTGAAGTTATACAGGGTAGTGCCGCCTTCCCACTCCACTCCACGCTCTGCGGCGATCTCTTCCAGGTGATTGGCTATTGTGCGGCTCATGATCGCCTTTTCATTGGCGATGATGATGTTCAGACGCCTGGCCCGGTTCACCAGCCCAGCCACCAGCTCATCTCTGCGCTTGTCTTGTGCAGGAACATATTTTTCAGGGACTTCCTGCCCCTGCCCATCGACCCATACTCTATCTTCCTTTTTCTTCTTAGCCATTATTGGCCTCCCTTATTTTAGCGTATTGCTCATCTGCGATCATCTCAAGAGCAGCTATATATGACTCCTCATCCTTTTCCGTCCAGCGGTCGTGAAGTTTACAGCATTCACGAACAAAGCGAAATACCGGCATAAAATAGGGCTCGGTCTCCGCTATGAAGATGAATCCCACGCCACTGTCCATTACGTCGTATGCTGGGAGCTTAGATCTGGCAGAATTCAGAAGTTCCCTCCATTCAGCGCCCTCGGTGTCCTCGGTGGTATTCTTCTTTTTCCTGCTCACGTTCAGAGCAGTCTGCTTCAGCTCTGGGGGCACACTCCGGTCAATCCCCAAGTCCGGGATAATCTCTTCTTCTTTTGCCGATTTTCTTGCCCGCCTCGTGCTGCCAGCCGTCTCGCCATTGGGCAGCTTGGTCCTGGTCCCTATCCAGCCTCGTCCGGCACAGATCAAACACCGGCTCGTTTGCGGGTCCCTGGTCACAAACTCATATTCAGCGGCATCTTCTGTGATCTTGCCTAAGCCCTTACACACCGGACAGGTCATTCTACCTCTCGCCATGGTTCAGCTCCTCTTGAAAGGATCTTTGAATCGCCTTAATTTCGCTCTTCATCTCTTCCATAGTACCCAACTTCTCCGGCATCGAAAACCACAGTGCCAGCTTGAATTGCACTTCGCTCCAGGGACAGTTGAATTGTTCCATCATCGTCTGCTTCCACTGATCCACCAGAACCTTCTTCAAGTCCGGTGGCTCCAGCTCTGCGGCTTCTTTTTTCATCCGCTTCAGCTCTTCTATCAGCTCATCCAGGGGCATGTCTTCCGCCATCTGCAAGAGTGCGTCTTGCCGCCAGCCTACCTTGTTCATCAGCGGAGCAATCATCAGCAGCCTGTCCATGCCAATTCCCTTCAAGGTCTCTTCATCCAGATCCATGTCCTCTACATAAAGCCGCTGGATCCGGATCATCCGGCTGGCCATAGCAAAAGACATATTATATTCGGCTTCCACAAAGTTCTTGAAGCTCTCATAGCCCCTGAAAAGATGGTATTTGAGCTGCTTCACGTTGTTCAACAATTGCCCCAGGAAGAGGAAGTTCTCTTCAAGCTTATCCTGTAGATCTCCGATCGCCTCGAATTGCTCTTCCGGAGTCTGGTCGATCCTGGCTATTCTTTTTTCATCTTGCTTATTCATTGATACCTCCATCTTTTAATGTTTCCATGCTTATCTCCATCTCCTTCGGGTGATGTATGTCTACCCGAAGCTGATTCCTCACAGTAAATGTCACCGACCCACTCCGAAATATCTCCACGAGTTGATAAATCCCAATCATTATTCCCACCAAAGGAATCATGATGATGATAGCCTCAGTCACGTTCCCTCCCTAATATCTCATTGATCTTTTTGCTCAAACTGCTCACTACCTTCACATAGTCCAAAGAGCTCGCGTACCTGCCACCCTTCGGCCTCATGAAATCATGCCTTACCATCATATCCAGGGTTGTCCAGCCCGGAAGCCCGTGGTCCATGTCGTTCAGCCAGAGATATTCCCTCGTCATGGTCCGGCAGTACTGGACTATTCCTTCCTCATAGCTGGCAAAGCTATGGTTCTTACCATCATCGGTATTGAGCCAGTTGAAAATATTCTTGTGCTTCCGGCTGCGTCTGGCTCGCGGGTTCACCGCAAAGTGGCTCTCAGCAATGCCCTGAGCCAGGCAGAGCACCGGATCCACTCTGTTATACATACACTGCTTGCGGATTGCCGCGGCAATGCTTTGCAGCTCCCAGCCTTCCGGGATATTATTGGCTCCCATGGTGTCCACACACAGCTTTTGAATCACATTGCTGATGGCGAGTTCACTGGGGAAGTTACTTAGCGCGTTCATTCTTTTTCTCCTTCTTTTTCAGGTCCCGCATCGAGATCCGGAACCAGGCATATTCATTTTGAATTTCCACATACTTGTGCAGTAGTTCTATCTTCTGCCCCTGCATTTCTCTCATCTGCTGCTTGTGTCGGTCAGCCTCCAGCGCTTGATCTGCCAGTGCCCTACACAGCGAATCAGCCAAGAGCCTCATATCTGCCACGTCTTTACTGGCGCCGCCTATCACTGCCAAAAGCAAACCCGTTGCCAGCAGTGCCCAGCCGGCCAGTGCCACCATAATGATCAGCGCAGTTCCCATTGTTTTCCTCCTGGGCTCTGGCCTTCATCGATTTTCTTATCTTTCATGTATTTCTCCTTTCGTGATGTCTTCTAAAATCCCAATCAATTCAGCCCTCTCGGCCTCGTCCAAAATGTTCCAGTGGGTCTTTTTATAATTGATTATCATATACTGCTTTAAGAGCTTATCGCTCCAGCCCGCACTCTTCTGCAGGCGATACATATACTTCCCTTGGGCATCATAGGTGAAGGCAGGATCTCTGCGGTACTGCGTCAGGATGGTCAGCAGCTCAGAGAGCCTCTCTTCATCCAGTTCCCGCAAGCTCCGTCCATAGCCCAGCCCGTCCATCACAAACCGGAAGACATACTCATTCCAGCCCAGCCGTTTAATCCGCTGCGCCTGGATCTGTCTCCGGAGATTGCGGCAGTTCTGGCTGTCATGTTTTACTTGTTCGCTTTGCATTTTTCCTCCCGGATCATTCTTCCCAAGATTCCTTTTTCCACCTGGCAGCCGAGCTCCAGAGCATTGCCCTCACCCGTCACCACATACCGGACTCCGTCCCATTTCACGGCGCCCAGGCTGGCCAAAGCCTCCAGGTAGATGTACGCATATTGCCTGGATTTATCCATGGCTGCGCCCAGGGCCCGGACGCTGCAAATCTCTCTGCGCGCCAACAGCTCCAATGTTGCTTGCCCCACCGCCACGTTATATCTCCAGCCGCCAGGCATCCTGGGAGCGCTGTTGAACACTCTCTCGTGATGGATCCTGATATAGATGCCGGGCTCGATCTCTTTCACTCTGCCGGCACGTGTGGCCCGTGTTACGATAGGGCGCACTTCTCGCTTGGAGAGGCCTGTCATGCCTGCTATAACGTCCATATCGAAGGGTTTGCGGTATTGATCCATAAAGTTCATTACGATTCTACTCTTAGTCATTTCCCCTCCAGATCGTGGACAGTTATTTTCTCCAGCTTCTTGGCTTTTGCCACGCTCTCGATGCTGTGGATCAGCTTGATGGTGTCCCTCAGCGTTCCCTGGTTCCGCTTGTGCATATAGTCCACAATGTCCTCTCCAAACTGCACTTCCATCACTGTCGCCGCCAAGATAGCTATGTCTTTCTTCGTAGGTGCCTGGAACTCACAAAATACCCCGCATCTGTCGAAGTAATACCGGTTGATCTGATACAGCCGGTCCTTGGCATTCTGCATGCCCACCAACACCACCACGGCCAGGGTCTCATCCACTATGTCGCGCAGTGCGCTCAGTATCTTCTGCTCCCGGAAGGCGTAATCTATCTCATCGATGATGATCACCACCTCCGGATGCTCGGCCAGGATGCCAATTACGCTGTCGAAGATGCCGGCGCAACTGCCCGTAACGGGATTGTTGCCCATACCCAGGTGAGTCAACAGCGCACTCTTTAGCGCCACCGCAAAGGTCTTGGGTGTCATCCAGGCCTCCAGCCGCAGATACATATATCCCCTGGAGAAGGCCATCCGCTGCGCGTAAGTAGTCTTACCCAGTCCAGGATGCCCGTAAATGAGCCCCAGCCCCACCATCTCCATCTTGGGACGGGTGAGAAGATAATCGATGCACTTGTCCGCGGATATTACGTTGCTCAGTCTTGCTAATTTGCCTTGTTTCACTGTCTACCTCTCTATACCTATTATTTTTTGCATTTCTTGGAAAGTCACTGTATTGGCCAGTTCGCCCTCTTCGCTCTCGCGCAGTAGATCCTCCAGCACTATCACCTTGCTGCCCTTAGCAATATGATCCCCACCCGTCGTAGCGCAGGACGCCGTTCCTGCGGAACTCAGATCGTCCATTTCGGTGTCCTCGGTAATTCCTCTGGCCAAGGCCTCCAGCGCCGCTACATCCTCATTTACATCCTGCTTTTTCACAGGTGGCGGCATCATTGGAGGCTGAATAAAGGCTGGATTCCCCTGTTCTCTATCGGCCTTGTTTTTGTCCACGATGTCCTGGTTTTTCGCGACTTCTTCATCCACTACCCGCTTTGCTATTTCTACCTTGCGTTTAGTGTCGCGCCTTATGCGGCGCTGAAGTGTGGTGATCTCTTTGTCCTCTGCCCACAGCTTTTGAGCTGCCATGGGATTGTCCATTTCGGCAAACACCCAGGCACATTGGCTCTCGCGCATCTCTGCCTGGCAGATGTACCGGCTTTGCTCGTCATATACCAGGATGCTGCGCAGATCCGCATAGTCGTAGCGGATTATCACCCGTTTCCCTATGTGATCCACCATCTCAGGAGCCCAGTACCGGTTCTTATACAGCATGATGCCCTCTTCACGCAGCCGCTTCCGTTCTGCTGTCAGCATCAGAAAGTTCAGCTCCACAGGGTTCACTATTCTGTCCGGGAGGCGCTCCGCTTGGCTGAATACCTCATAGGGCTTGGCCTTCAGCTTTTGATGCTCTGCCATTCCGTATTCGTAGCGGATCCACTCATAGATGCTATTCATGCAATCGGTGTAATCCATGGCCTTGGCCCCAAACATCTCCTGCATCCAAGTCTCATTGCGGGACATCGATGCCGGCTTTTTGCTGATGCTGCTTCCGCAGTAGCTTGCCTGGCGGCTTTCCCATTGGCTCTGCATTGTGCTGAAAAATCTCTCTATCACCTTCGCCCTGGCATTATATGGCCGTGCAAAGTGAGCCTCAATCCCCAGTTTCGGGAAGATGCCGGCAAATTCCTTTTCCAGATCATGGTCTTCCCATTTGGCATTGAAAAGTGCGCTCCGGAAGGCCTTGCCGTTGTCCAGATACATAAATCCTGGCAGTACTCCGGCGTTTAAGTATGCGTTCCGCACGGCGGCCAGGGTGTGTGAGCTGTCCTCTGTTAGAGCCAGGCTCATCCCCACCGGATAGCGGCTGCCCCAATCGAAAATCATTATTAAAGTAGGTCTGAATGGCTTACCAGTGAGCGGGTTTTTAACAAATAAGCTCAGCTTGTGCCCATCAACCACAAAAACTTGCAATGGCTTCACACTTTTATCGTCCCGCTGTATGGACTTTACCACCGTGTCTGCCACAGCCTTACTCCCCAGCCGTCCCTGTGTCCAGGCTGCCGGGTTGTCTTCGGCATAGTCACTGCACCAGCGCTTCAGTGTTGCCACGCTGCTCTTGCTTTCTAATGCTCCCAGTGCTGCTTGGGCTTTCATCTCGCGGATCGCGCTCATTACTGGTCTCTCCCAGCCACATAGCAAGGCGGCCTCCAAAAAACACTGCTCAATGTAGGTCACCTTCCGGCCTCGGACTTGCGAAGTATTCTTGTGCAACATCGCAAACATGTCCTGGTTAGACTCGCGCCATTTTTGATGCCAGTGCCGCAGCCCCCGCTCACTCCTGCGACCCTTCAGCCTCCGGAGCTCTGGAATCAGCCGCTTTTCGTTGTAATCCTCTGTGATCTGTGCCCAGGCCGCTGTCCTGCGCTCTGCCTCGCCGAGCCGTAGCTCAATCTCTTCCATAAAGAGGGCATAAAGCTGCGCCTCGTCCATTTTATAATAGGGAACATATTCAGGTTCAGCCGGCAACGTCGCGTCAGCCGCTCCAACTGTTAAGGAATCCTTAATAGTTGCCGGTTCGGTTTCAGTGGTTTCAGTGGTTTCAGTGGTTGCAGTGGTTGCAGTGGTTGCAGTGGTTGCAGTGGTTGCAGTGGTTGC
>CAXZAB010000118.1:0-7212 GCA_964293715.1 uncultured bacterium
TCAAGCGTTAATTCTTAACGCTTGATTAAGGGTAGATAAAGATATGATCGATGCCTTCTAAAGAGGGAGAAACGATCCATAGCAACGCATATCACTACAAGAACTGGTGAAATCAGTTCCGATGCCCCGGAAAAGATGACGGTGGAAGAGGTCAAATTTAAGTCTGACGATGCATGGGAATGCGGAGACTATAAGGAGATGATTAACCTAATGGCAGAGCTGATCTGCAGGTTGGAAAAGAAGTAATATAAAGGAAGGGGCATCAGCCTGATCCCACAAACCCGGTTCTGCATCGAAGTTGTTGCCGATGCTTTATCTACAGGACGTAAAAAGCTTGTGCCAGGCTTTAGGCTTCATCACACGTTTGATTTGTCAAGTCGATGAAGAAGACGTTTAGTGGGAGTTTAAGGTGTAGGAAGGGGATTTCTGGGTCAAACATGCTGTTGTAGGCGGAACGAAAACCGCTGCTACGAGGCTTAGTTCATGACTGGAAGGAAGATGCCGATGAGAGCGGCGATAAGAAGCAGAGCCGCAGGGGCCAGATAGAGCCAGATGCTCAGGCTTTTTTTGCGTTCACTGTCACCCAAGCAGATCCTCAGACCCACATTGAAGATAGCCCAGGAGATTACTGCCAAGAGCAGCATCAACAGGCCAAAATACAGGTAAGATCCATTTTTTAGCAAGGCTATGGCAATGAGGAACTTACTGGCAAAGAGCGGGGAAGGAGGCAGACCAATCAGCATTGCCGAACCGATGAGCCAGAGCCAGGCGCTGCCACGGTTTATTTGCAGCAAGCCACCCGTATTCTCGTAATTTTTATCATTATATATCGTAAGGGCGTTTCCGGCAGTGAGAAAGAATGCCGCTTTGACGAAAGAATGCCCCACTATATGCAGATACCCTGCGTGATAAGCCACGCCGCCAAGGCCAAAGGCGATCATAATAAGACCCATATTCTCGATAGAAGAATAGGCCAGAAGGCGTTTGTAATCCTTGGTTTTCAGCATAAAAACTGCGGCGACAAATACCGAAAGTATACCCATTAGCAGATACAGATCCTGAACCAAATCTCCCATTCCGCTTTGGCGCATGAGCTTATCCACCCTTAAAATAGGAAGGAGAGCAATATTGAGCAGAGCCCCGGAAAGCAGTGCCAGGATGGGGGCAGGAGCTTCGGAGTAGGCATCCGGCATCCAGAAATGCAGAGGTGCCAAGCCCATCTTGGTGCCAAAACCGATCAGAATAAACACAAAGGAGAGCTTGAGCCAGAAGGGAGAGATAGTAGCAATATCTATCTTTGAAATCAAGAGAGTAACATGGTCCGGCTGAGCGATTACCAAAAGCAAAATCCCGACAAAAGCCAGAGCAATGCCGACGCTGCAAATGAACAGATATTTCCAGGCTGCTTCCAGGGATCTTTTGCTGTTCGTATAGCTGATGAGAAGAGCCGAAGAGATTGTGGTGGCCTCCACAAAGACCCAGATCAAGCCCAAATCTTTTGCTATGGCAGCACCATCCATCGCCATCACGAAAATCATCAGAAAGATGCTGTGAATACGGTAATTTTTAACCGAAGAGCTATCCTTCTGTCCAAGTCTGTAAAAGGCCACAGCAGCATAGATTACACTGAGGATGAGATAAATGAAAAGCCCCAGATCGTCCATACCCAGCAGGCTGCCACGCTCTATATAGGCATAGATGCCCAGCCCGCCGTGGAGCAGAGCATGAAACAGAACCAGGATATCTATCTTGCGGCGGGAAGTGATAGCCAGGCAAAGAATTATAGCCAGTGCAGGAAAGGTAAACAACAATATTCCAGTCATCAATCTTCCCTCAAGGTTTCGGGGCTGTCGGCATCGTCAAAAGTAGAGCTGATGCGTTTAATGAAAAGTACGGCGATGAGCACAGAGAGCATGATGTCCAGCGATACGCCCAGGCTTACGATATAAGGCAAGTCGCTACCCGCGGAAAGCGAGAGCAGAAAAATGCCATTTTCCATAATGAGATAGCCCATAAGCTGGGTGATGAGTTTTTTGTTGGCAATTATAATAAAGATGCCTTTGAGAATGGTGGCGAAAGCAATGCCAAATTCCAAGGGAAATAACTTCACCGACCAAGACGGTGCGGCTCCTGCCAGAGCAAAACTCAGGATAAAGATCAGGCTCATCAGGGCCAGAGAAAAGAAGTTTGAAACTGAGGCTTCCACTTCGCGGCGGATTTGATTGTGCTTGATAGTGTCGTTTATAAACCAGGGGATCAGAATGGCTTTGAAGATGAGGGTTTCCAAGGCAATCATGCCGAAACTGAGCCAATTAAATTGAGTGGTTTTGAGCAGGGTGATGCCAAAGAGGATAATCCCTTGCACCACCAGGATTTTGATGAAGTTTCCCAGCATATTTGTAACCGAGGCCCAAAGCAGGCTGAGGCCAAAGATAACGATGAGTATTTCTAACATTACCAAACTCCCATATTTAAAACTAATAAAATCGTGAGAGTGAGCATCGCGATACTGAGCGGAACCAGCACAAGCTCCAGATTACGGTTCATTCTAAAGCGGGCCATCAGAGATTCCAACACACCGGTAAAGATGTAAACAGCTGCCAAGATGAGCAGATACCATAGAGTAGAGCTATTGGCCGGAATGATGAGATGGCTGATCAAAGAAGCATAGATAAACATCTTAAGGGCACCGGTGTAGTGGATGACTCCAAGAGAAAATCCGCTATAGTCCAAAACCATAACCTCGTGGATCATAGTGAGTTCCAGATGTGTGGCGGGATCGTCAAAAGGTACCCGGCAACTTTCTACCAAAAGAATGATATAAAGGGCCACCGCAATAAACAGACTGGCAAATATATGCCAGGTTCCGCCAGATACCACATTCTGCAGGGCGAAGATGGCAGATAAACTGCGGGCACCCACGCTGAGGATGAGAGCCGCGATGATCAGGAAAAAGGCAGGTTCCAAAAAGGCTGTAAAACTGAGTTCCCTACTGGTGCCCATGCCTTGAAAGCTACTGCCGCTCTCCATGGCTGCCAGGGCCATAATAGCTTTTGAGAGGGTAAGCAGGTACATCATAAAAACAAAGTCTCCGCGAAAACTGAGCACTGCTTTGGCAGAAAGGAAAGGCACAAAGAGAGCTGCGGTAATGGTGGCCGCCAAGGAAAGGACGGGGGCTATTCGGCTGATGATAGTGGCATTATGGCTCAGCACCTCGTCTTTTTGCAAGAGTTTGATAAAATCACGTTGGTTTTGCCAGAGGCTTTTGCCTTTGCGTCCCACCATGATGGCTTTTACTCTGTGGATAAGGCCCATAAACAGTAAGGGGAAGAAGATGATGCTAAGAATATTGATCATCTGAACCCCACCACCCAAACCAGCACAAGCGCCAGGAAGCCCAGGCCCCAGGCTATGTAGCTATTGGTTTTGCCATTATGAATGCCTGAAAAAAGCAAGAGGAATTTGGAGATAGCACGGCTAATTGGGCGCACAATAATATCCCAAACGGCATCCAAATGATCCTCCTCGTATTCCACCTTGGTGGTAAAATTTTCCTCTGCCTTGACGCGCTTTGTTTTCTTATACATAAAGGGCTTCAAAAAATAGGCCAGAGGCTGGACATAGGTCATGGAGCTGGATTGCATACGGGGGGTTACTTTGGGGTAAGCACAAGCCCAGGTAGCTCCACGTTTTTCTTTTACAAGGAGCCTTCGAATTACGTATAATAGAGCAAACAGGGCCAGTAAAATCAGATAGACATAGCTCACCTGCAACATATGCGACTGCAGTTCAGCAAAAAACACCATGTCAAGACCGAACCAGCGGATAAGCGGTTTTACAAAGCGCAGGGCGATATTGGGAAAAACTCCCGTAATCAGGATAGCCAGGCTGAGCACTGCAATCGGCAAACGAATGCCTCGCCCCAGCTCATGGGCATTTTCGGCGGCCTTTGTGCGTGGGCTGCCTAAGAATACTATGGCATAGATGCGGATGAAGGCAATGATAGCCAAAGCTCCGACAAAAGCCAGAGCGCCCAGAATGAACAGGCCCGGAAGAATGTGACTTAAGTGAACTGCATCAGGCACTTCAAACATAGCTTTGAAAATGGTGAATTCGCTGATGAAGCCATTCGTGAGAGGCAGAGCGCAGATCGCCATAATGCCGGCAAGGGTCATCCCCGCTGTGTAGGGCATACGTTTAGCCAATGCACCCATTTCGTCTATGTCCAAAGTTCCTGTGGCGGAAAGAAGGTTGCCGGAGCTGTAAAAAAGCTGCGCCTTAAAAATAGAGTGGAAAAAGATATGTAAAAGGGCGCCGGTGAAGCCCAGCATAGCCATATTGGGCAGATTTGCGTGCAGACCTAAAAGGCCGGCACATACGCCCAGACCGGCAATTCCCACGTTTTCAACGGTGGAATAGGCCAGTACGCGCTTGAGATTGCGTTCGTTCAATAAGTGGCAAACTGCCCAGAAGGCTGAGATGGCAAAGACCAGGCACAAGATGCCGATCTCCAAAAGACTGAAGTGATTGATGCTTATGATGAGTAAGATACCATAAAATCCGGTTTTTACCAGCATGGAGCTCATAATCCCGGAGACATGGGATGGCGCCACGGGATGGGCCTGAGGCAACCAGGAAGCAAAGGGGAAAACCCCGGCCTTGAAAGCAAAGCCGATGAGGATGAGATACATAGGCAGCGAATTCATCTTCTCGAAGCCGCTAAAATCAAAGGTTCCGGATTGGATGTAGGCTGTGGCAAAACCGGCTATTAGAAATACTGCTCCTACCTGCATGGTAATTAGGTAATTGAGTCCGGCCTTGAGATTCTCGCGCTTGGAAAAGAGCACGCAAAAGAAGGAGGACAGACTCATCATTTCCCAAATCATCAAGAAGATCAGGCTGTGTCTCACCCACAAGAGGCCGTGCATGGCAAGGCCCATTACGCCCAGCCAGAAGAGGTGGGAACGCAGTGCCCTGCTGGGATGTTCTTTGAGATAGAAGTGGCCGTAAAACATACCTATAGGCAGTCCCAGTGAGAAAATTACACCAAAGAAAGCCGAAAGCTTGTTGAGAGCAATACTTACAGTGCCTACCGGTGGCGGCATCACCAGGATGTAGTCTACGACAGCGCGGGAAAAAAGCACTTCCATATATTCATAAGCTAGAAAGCCCGAACCGAGAATCCAGAGGATGACAAAGTAGTCTGAGCGCTTCCACAGAGCGGGAATAAGGGCGATGAGGAGAATGAGAATTCCGATACTCATCATGAACCCCTCATTATAGAAACCATGGCGCTGATGATGCTAAGGGGATGAGCGGGACAGCCAGGAATATACAGGCAGGCCTCCCAATGCTTTAAAAAAGCGCGATCGACGGCCTGAGAATCAGCAAAAAGTCCTCCGCTAATGGCACAAGCGCCACAGAGGATGAGGTATTTGGGCTGTGGAATGGCATGCCAGGTTTCGCTTAAGGCATCCGCCATATTACTGGAGACAGGCCCGGTGAGGATCAGAGCATCGGCATGGCGCGGCGAGGCTACAGTTTCCACACCATAACGGCTAATATCGAAGTTCACGTTGTTGGAAGCTCCCAATTCCATCTCACAGGCATTGCAGCCGGCAGCGGAAACACTGCGCAGAGCAAAGGAGTAGCGAAACTTCCTGGACAAGACAAAATCCATCTTGGGCAAAGCCGACTGGCCTGGAGCCATAATCAGCTTTTCCCGGCTATCGGCAGCCATCTTATAATTCGGGGTAAAGGTAATCATTTCAGGGTATTTACGGCTGCACATTCCGCAAAAAATACAGCGTCCCAAGTCCAGCCCCTGGGAAGTGAAAGCTTTGGTGGGGCAGAGTTCGTTGAGAAGTCCCAAGTCTGCATCTTTGGCCAATTCGGGCAGGCCGGGAAAGGCGGGATCAATGCCCACTGTGAGAGGGTTCGGGATGGCCTGATAGCCATGTCTGAACCGGGCTTGCAAAAAATTAAACATTTAGAGATCGCTCCCGCAGTAGGAAAGATCGAAGCTCTTGTTACAGAGCGGAAAATCTGAGACTTGTTCATTGGCCACTGCCATCGACAGAGCTTGCCAATTTGTGAGCGATGGGTCTATGACTCTGTACCACAAAGCGCTGTATTCATCCTTACTTTTTGCAATATGCACAATTCTGCCTCTGGCTCCTTCCACAATGGAAACAGCTATTTTACCCGGAATAAGTTCTTTAACCGGTGTCTGAATCGGGGCTGAGGGATCTATCTGATCCAAGAGCTCCAGGATAAACTTTAGAGATTGCATGATCTCCCTATATCTGAGATACGCCCTGCCATAGACATCCCCGGAGGATTCAGTTTGAACTTCAAATCCCGGATATTGCCAGATAGGGAAATCTGCACGGGCATCCACAGCTACTCCGCTGGCTTTGGCGCTGATTCCGGTAAAACCAAAACTGAGAGCGTCTTCGGTGCTGATCTTGCCGGTATCATCAAAGCGGGAGAGCACGCTGCTATTGGCAAACATAGCCTCGGAAGTGTATTTGATCTGGACGGCACATTTTTGCATTTTGGCCTTGAGGGTGTCTATCAAAGCTTTATTAAGAGGGTAATTCACGCCACCCACACAGAGGGCGCGTTTGCCAAATCTGCTGCCGCAAATGCTCAAAGTGGAGTTTATCACAGTGGTTCTGAGGGCAGCAAAGAGGTTTTGGCTCATAATGTAGGCCACGTCTCCGGCCAAAGCTGAAAGGGTGGATAGATGCATGCCCACGCGTTCCATTTCCAGGAGCAGAGCCCTGATATCACTGGCTTGGGCACTGCTTTCCGCAAGACTTTCTACCAGCCGGCAATAGGCAGTGCCGTGACCAATTACGGTATCCCCGGCAATGGTTTCGGCCAGGGGCATTTTATGCGCCAAATATCCATCAAGCAGCATCTTAATCAGATCCCGGTGCTGGTAGCCCAATTGAATTTCAAGATGCTCCACAATCTCGCCCTGCATCAAAAAACGGAAGTGCCCGGGCTCGATGACTCCAGCGTGTACAGGCCCTACTCCCACTTCGTGGATCAGTTTAGAATCGCTTTTCAAAAAAGGATAGTCTTCAATCTTGACAGGGCCATCAAGAGGATGGCGCACGCTTTTGAGCCAGGGATGGTTGGTGGGAACAATGCCATATTCTTCATACAGCTCGTTAGGAGGAAGGTATGATCACATATACTGTT
>CAXZAB010000119.1:0-7164 GCA_964293715.1 uncultured bacterium
GGATGATGTTAGGATCGCTTCCTAACATCACCCTACTCGATTTAGATAGCAAACGTAAGCTACACAAGGGATTGAGTCCTGTAGGGACGGCATATTTGACAGGAATCAGCAGCCATATTATAATCAGGCTTTCATGTAGAAATAATTGAATGCCTGTACGAGCTAGCAGTTACAAGTTACGAGCTACGAGGGTTTCAGCTAAAGTGCATATACAGACTGAATTCATGCAACTCTCTGGGCAGAATCGTGCTGGGAAGGCCCGTAAGCTCAAGGTTTTCCTGCAGTCTACCCAAAGCAGGATACTCTGTGTAAAAATGCCCTGCATCCAAAATGGGAATCTTGCTATCCAGAAATTCGTGATAGGAGATGTCTCCGGTAATCAGCAGATCCGCATATTTCTCGGCCAGTGGAAGTACGCTGCCACCAGATCCACCACAGATAGCGATGCGCTTTATTTCGGTATTCAGCTCTTGCCCCGCAGACCAAAGTTTTACGGCGGGGGCATCGAGCCGTCTCTTCACCTCATCTGTTATCTCTTGCAGAGTTTTGGGCACTTTGTAAGTGCAGATCAGACCGATATCCTTGGCTTCGATATCGCCCAAGGTATCTTGCACTTCCATACCCAATTGATCTGCCAGCACGTGATTTACCCCACCAAGGGCAGCATCAAAATTCGTGTGCATGCTGATTAAGGCAATCTGAGCTTCGATCATCCGCAGGATCACCGGATTAGTGATGCTTTTCAGAGGGTGAAAGATCAAAGGATGGTGGCTGAGAATGAGATCATAGCCTTCTTTGATGGCATAGTCCAAGGCCTTGGCAGTGGCATCCAGGCTGATCAGGACTTTCTTCACGCTGCGCTGTGGCTCTCCTATTAAGAGACCGACGTTGTCCCAAGACTGAGCTAATTCTGCAGGAGCATAACGCTCCAGATGTTCTAATAGATTAATGATTTTCATTGGTCAAGCTCCTTAAGATTATTTAATGTTTTGTAGCCTCGGTGTGCTGGATTTGATGCGTCTCGCGTCAACAAGGCCGCAGGCCTTGACAAAAATCCAGTAGCCAATATACTCTTTATTCGTGTCAATCCGTACTATCCGAACAATCCGTGTAACTATTTCTTTCACAAGCACTCAAGGCAGTGACACAGCCGTCTGAAGCCAGCGTTACTGCTGATAAAGAAAGCGCTTGATCTTATGGGTGGGTGTCTTTTCAAACGGTTCTTTTTGTTCGATGATCTTGTGTATCTTGGAAAATGATGAAACATTAGAATTGAGATGAGCACGTAATTCCAGCAGGTGTTTTTCGATGAACTTCTCAGTCTGACTCTGCCCCATTTTGCTGATGTGGTGCAATTTATCTAAGATCTCATAGTTCAAGAAGACCCGCGCGACAATATGTCCGCCACTTTCATAAATCATGGATTCCAGCACCGTTTCCGCTTCATTGAGTTTGGCTTCAATCTCTTCAGTATAGATGTTGTCACCATTGGCGCCGATAATCACGTTTTTGATCCTGCCTTTGATATACAGATAGTTCTTTTTGGTAAGCAGGCCCAAGTCTCCGGTTTTGAAGTAACCGTCCTTGGTAAAGGCCTCTTCTGTGCGCTGTTTATCTTTGTAATAGCCCAGCATCACAGTGGGTCCTTTGACCTGGATCTCGCCAACTCCGGACTTGTCTGGATTGTCGATACGCACATCCAATTCCGGCAAGATCACACCGGTGGCGCGGAATTTTACCGCTGAATGTCCGCTGCCAGCGATCAGAGGGGAGGTTTCGGTGAGTCCATAACCGATAGCATAGGGGAATCCGGCTTCAAAGAGGAAGCGTTCCACATCGTGGGAAAGCAATGCTCCACCGATGCCAAAGAAATGTATGGCCCCGCCAAAAGTTTTCAGCAGTTTCTTTCCTGCCACCTTGTGTAAAGCGATGCGCAGAAACGGCAGTTTATATAGCTTGCGCATCAGCATATTGCGGGTGAGCTGAGGATAGACCTGCAATTTGAAGATCTTTTCGATGATCAGGGGCACGGTGAGAATCATAGTGGGCTTGATCTTCTGCATGGCAGGAATCAAAATCCTGGCTGTGGGAGGTTTGTCCAGATAGTACACACAAGCCCCACACATCATGGGGATTATAAGACCCAAGGTGCATTCATAGGTATGGGACAGTGGTAAAATCGAAATCAGACGGTCTTGTTCATTCACAGGCTGAATGTGCAAGGTGAGCCAGGCATCTTTCACCAGATTTTTGTGCGTGAGCATCACTCCTTTGGAGCTGCCTGTGGTTCCCGAAGTATAGATGATGGCAGCCAGATCATTTTCCTCAGGTTCATAACTTCCCACTCCGATCGCATCCATAGCTTTGGCGCGCATTCGCATAAAATCGGCCTTACGGTCACGGATATAATCCGCGAGTTTGTCTTTGGGAAGATTGGCCTCTATTTCGCTTAAGGTATCTAAATTGAACATCAGGGGGAAAGGATCCAGATCGCTGTAACCCACCTTATCGTATTGGGCTTCAGACACAAAGACCGCCTTGGCCCCGCTGTGCCGGATAATCTGCAATATCTCATTTACATGAAAATCCACCAAAATCGGCACCACAACCGCCCCCATGGTGGTAATAGCCATATAGGCCACTCCCCAATGGGGTATATTTTGGGATAAAATCGCCACTTTGTCGCCCTTCAGGATCCCGCGTTCATGCAGCATCTCTTGCAACTGCTTGATCTCGATATCCAATTGATCATAAGTTATGGGATCTCCGTCCACCATTGATAGCGCTGGACGCGTGGGATATTTGGCAATAGTATTGTCCACCATTGCCTTTAACGTATAAGTTTTTATTTTAATCACGATCACTCCTCAGGATAGTTATGTATTTACATATTAATCAATATCATAGATAAATCAAGCACTATTCAGGGCAGATAGACCTGCCAGATAGCCGGTGCTGGCTGCCATCTGTATGCTAAATCCCCCGGTGGGAAGAGAATATGCCAAGCTTTCTCCGGCGAAATACAGGCCGGAAGCAATTCTTGACTCCATACTCTTGGCATTCACTTGCGTTAGTTTAATTCCACCAAAATCGGACATCGCGGTATCCAGGCCTTCTATATCCCGGATGATGAATTCGGCTCCGCTAAGATAGGCTCTGAGACGTTTGCGATGGTCCGCGCTAAAATGCGCTGCTTGAGCATCCTTGGGTATTTGTAGTTTCAGCAGAATTGCCTCACAAAGGCTCTTGGGTAGCGCCATCATCTGCAGGATGCTGCTGATCTGTTTTTTGGGATACTTTTGCAAAAGACCAAATAGTCTATCCTGCCCATCGAAGACCAGGCTAATCTTTTGGCCTGGCTGCTCCACCAGAGGCCAGGATCACTTTCCTGGCTTTGAGGGTGGTATTGTCCACTCTGAGCAGAAACCCTGTATTTTGGGGGCTGATATCTTGCACTTGAGAGTTGTAGTTAATCTTTACCCCTTTCTTTAGAGCCAGGTTCACCAGAGCATCACGCACATCGGCAGATTTCAGGCTTTGGGGAAAGGCTTTGCCATCCTCACGAACCAAGACCGGACAAGAGTTATCTCTCAAAAGTTGCATAAAAGCGGCATTGTCAAAAGCATAAAAAGCCGGTTTGAGCCAGGTGCGGAATTCTCCCAGAGCCTGCAGAAACTCAGCTTTGGGCAGGGAGTTTGTAAAATTGCACTGTCCACCTCCGGAAAGCAGCAGCTTCTTGCCACAAAAGGCATTGCGCTCAAAAATCTGCGCTGTTTTGCCACAGGCGAGAGCGGCTCCCAAGGCTGCGGGGCCGCCTCCCACGATCGCGATCAATCTTCTGCACCGGCCGGAAACAAATCAGGCTCTATAGTGAGCATCATCATCCAGACTAAAGGCAGAGACATTCCACCTTCTGGTGTATCTTTCTTAATAGCTTTTTTATATTCTCAGCTCCTAATATTCTTATAACTTCTCTTGTGAAAATCACGATTTCAAGCCAGAACACACTCCTCAAAGACTGAAACTAATGATTCAAACATTAAAATCCAAAATAGTTCAATGCTGACTTTCTGTCAAGATTGATTTGGAACGTCATCGATCTTGACAAAATATCGCCTGAATTCAGAGTGTAAATAGCCAAATGATAAGATTCGGTTAAACTATATATAATGAACATACAAATGAGGAACATATGAAGCTTAGGCTATGGAGTTGGAACGTGAACGGCCTGCGGGCTGTGATGAAGAAAGATTTTATTAAGATAATCAAGGAATCGGACCTGGACATCGTGGGTTTGCAAGAAACCAAACTGCAGGAACACCAGATTCCCGAAGAGATGCAGGAACTGGATGAATATCAGATCTATTGGTCTCACGCCGAGCGCAGAGGTTACTCTGGAACTGCTCTGCTCAGCCGGATCAAACCGCTTAACTTTGAAGATCATTTTGGCGTGGAAGAGTTTGATAATGAGGGCCGGATCAACATTGCGGAATACGAGGATTTTATCTTCTTCAATATCTATTTTCCCAATGGGCAGACTGGCGATGAACGCCTGGATTATAAACTCAGATTTTATGACAAAGCCCTTGAGATCATGCAGGAAAAGCGTAAGACAGGAAAGATGATTTTGGTGGCCGGAGATTACAATACCGCCCACAAAGAAATTGATCTGGCTCGCCCCAAAGCCAATGAAAACATCTCCGGGTTCTTACCAATAGAACGGGCTTGGCTGGATAAAATCGTAGATCTGGGCTGGGTAGATACCTTCCGCGATTTTGACCTTTCGCCGGAGCAATACTCCTGGTGGAGCTACAGAACCAATGCCCGGCCCCGCAATGTAGGCTGGAGGATCGACTATTTCTTTGTGAATAAAGAGCACAGAAATCAAATCACAAACGCCGGCATTCGTCAGGATGTGATGGGTTCAGATCACTGCCCCGTTTTTGTAGAGCTTACCTTGCCTTAATGACTATCCCTTCAGGGTAATAGCCGCCGTCATAGCCAAAGCAGAGTTTGTAGTCTCCCTTGCCGGCCGTGAGGGGAAGCACAATGTCAAATTGTGTTCCGGAAACCCACTCAAGCGCAAGCGGTTGAGCACCCACCATTTCCTGTTCCTCAGAAATCTGGTAAGCTTTACTGGGATCTGGATAGATCAGAGTGCAAGCCAGCCGGTCGCGCCTGTGGGGAGACAGATAATCGAAACTGACACGATAGGCTTTCCCATTGCTCAGGGTAAGGGGCAAGGTTGCTTTAAATTTGACCAATGCAGTGGCAAAGTTTTGGGTGGCATACATAACGCCGCTGTGTAAGACGATACCTACCCCCAGATGAGTGTAATCCGGATGCAGGATATTCTCTCTGTGGTTGGGAGAATTCATCCAACCGGTTACCACATCTTGCGGGCTAAAGGCGCCCGTGCTATTACGAAATCTGCCAATATTTTCCCCAATACTGGATTGCACCAGATTAGGATAGTGTTTTCTTTGTCTGTCCGCTACTTCGTCGCCTTGGGGATCGCGATGAGCGAAGAAGCCACGCTGCTGCATGTTGCGGGAATGGGATTGGGCCAGTGAAGCCAAACCGGGATCGTAGGACAATGCTCTGAGCGAATACCGTGTTCTTTCAACATTGGTAAGCCGCCAAACTTCTTTTTCGAAGTCAGCTATGGTCATGGTCTTACCTTTTGCCATCAAAGCGCTCAAGACGAGGACTAAGGTCAATAGGATTAAAATCCGTTTCTTCATTATGTTTCCTTAAATTAAAATCTGATTTGTAAAGCTAACGTTTCATCTTCAAAACGAAGCCGAAGCTTGTTCTTTTGTGATTCAAAATCGGCCAGATGTGCATCCACATAGGCGTCTATCACACTCAACGCAGCCGTAATTCCGATCCACCAGATATCACTGGTGCGCTTTTCTTTATATTCATCGGCTCGCTGCCGGTAATGCTCTTTAAGATAGGCATCGCTGCTGGAGGATGCTTTATCTTTGAAATCATCTAATTTGGCATCATGATAAAGGGCGGTACCGATAAGGTAGGATTGCATCCCAATCACCACACCGGCCTTCACATAGGCCTTGTTGTAGATCTGCCCTCCACCCGGGATAAAGGCAGAATACAGCATGGCATGGGTAGGATTTACGGCAAAAAGGACCGTCACCCACAATAATGGTAGTATTATTAATCTTTTCAATTATCTGCCTCATTTATATTTATATCTTGCGCCAATGTCCTGAATAACTGAATAGTGTCAAGCATGAAAAAAGTGGCTGAGCTCCTATCCCTCATCTTTAGAGCCCTCCAGCAAATCATCAAGGCTTAAAATACTCATAACTTTGATGATAAATTCGCAGATTCTTTGCCAATCCAGACGCAGTAAAACTTTCAGCCAAGATGAATTATAGCTTTGATCTGAATTTTTACTTTACAAAATCTCAAGGATTTGATATCTGGCATTGTAAGTTTTATACTTGCTTTTGATGCTTTCGCTATATCTTATCAAGAGGGCGGCTATCATAGGCATGAGGATTTTTATTTTTTATATTAACAGAAAATCTTTATATAATGAGGAGATGACAATGAAAGTAGTAAAGAGTCTCGTAATATTACTGATGCTAATCAGTTTCAGCAGTTGTGCACAGGCCAAAGCCGGTATGTTAACAGCTGATGGCAGAAGCCCTGTAGTACAGGTGGTTCGTGATGTGCGTGAAGCCGTAGTGCAAATCAAGGTGGAATCCACCGTAAAAGCAAATCGTAATCCTTTTTTTGATGACGATTTTTTTAGGTTTTTCTTCCCCTCCCCAGGGCAGCAGCAAAGGCCTGTAACCTCTATGGGAAGCGGATTTATCTATGAATATAATGCCTCCACCCGTGAAGCTTTTATCATGACAAACAACCATGTGGCCGAGCGCGGGAAGGAAGGCAAGATCACCGTAACTATGGCAGATAAGAAGACTTATACTGCCACCGTGGTGGGTCTGGATGCCAATACCGACGTAGCCGTGATCAAAATGAAGATCGGTGAAAAAGATAAGGTAACCGTGGCACCCTTGGGCGATTCTTCCGCTTTGGAAATCGGCGAGTGGGCTATCGCCATAGGAAATCCTTTTGCTGAAGGCCTGGATCGCACTGTGACTCTGGGCGTGGTTTCCGCTTTGGGCAGAT
>CAXZAB010000120.1:0-7061 GCA_964293715.1 uncultured bacterium
ATCCAAAAGCTGCTTCATCTCTTCCACCGAGATCGTATCCGGCAAATAGCTGTCTTTCCTGATGGTGGGCACGAGGTCAAAATCCAGCTTGAGGGGATGATCGGAGATCAAAAGATAATCAAAGAATTGCTTGATCGCCACGTGCTTACGGGCCATGGAGGTGTTTTGCAGGCCCAGCTCTTGCAGAGCCAGAAAGTACTGCACCAGATCATCCGGCAGATAATCTTCTGCCGGTTTGGGATCAAAGACCAGAAAGTCCGAGACATCCCGTTCATAAGCCTCAATGCTGTTTGCCGCCATTCCTCTTTCCACCTTCAGATGGTAGAGGAAGGCGCCCAGCAAAGCCTTATTTGCGGGCTCAATTTCCGCTTTGATAGTTTGGAGTTTCTTTGGTAATGCGCACATCGTGAGGATGCGATTCCTTGAGGCCGGCGGGAGTAATCTCCACAAATTCAGCGTTTTGTTTGAGGGCCTTTAGATCCTTCGCACCAATGTAGCCCATGCCACTACGCAGACCGCCAATGAGCTGATAGATATAATCTTTGAGCGGGCCTTTGTAGGGAACCATACCTTCGATGCCTTCGGCCACAAACTTGTTTTCATCGGAAGCAGTTTGAAAATAGCGGTCTTTGCTGCCCATTTTCATAGCTCCGATGGAGCCCATACCACGATAGCTTTTAAAGCGGCGGCCGTTATAAATAATAGATTCTCCGGGGCTTTCGTCACAGCCGGCAAAGAGAGAGCCGATCATCACTGCCGCAGCTCCTCCGGCCAAAGCTTTCACAATGTCTCCGGAGTATTTTATGCCACCATCGGCAATGACGCTGATGCCGGCTTTATCTGCTTCCTCGGCACAATTCATAATAGCCGAAAGCTGAGGAACTCCTATGCCCGCCACAATTCTGGTAGTGCAGATCGAACCTGGTCCAATGCCCACTTTTACCGAATCTGCGCCATTGTCTATAAGATATCTACAGGCCTCAGCGGTGGCTATATTACCAGCCATAACTTCCACTTTGGTATGAGCTTTCACCATGGCCAAGGCTTCCTTGATATGCAGATGATGGCCATGTGCGGTATCGATCACGATCAGATCTACCCCGGCATTATACAGCTCCTGGGCCCGCTCCAGATAGTCACCGGTTACACCGATGCCGGCTGCTACAAGGAGGCGATTTCTGCCATCCTGCACAGCCTCTGGGAAGTTTTGCCGTTTCATGATATCACGCACGGTGATCATGCCTTTCAGGCCGCCTTTGCCATCGATCAAGAGCAGTTTCTCAATGCGGTTTTTTTGCAGCAGCACAATGGCTTCATCCCAGGAAACATCTTCAGTGGCCGTAATCAGTTCCGTCTTGGGAGTCATGAGATCCTTGACTTTACGCTTCATATTGGTTTCAAAGCGGACGTCGCGGTTGGTTAAAATTCCCACTAAAATGCCATCTTCAATTACAGGAAAACCACCCACCCGGTATTTGGCTTTGAGCTCGATTACCTTGGACAGCTCATCTTCAGGAGAGATGGTATAGGGGTTTGAAATCACTCCACTTTCTGCGCGCTTGACCAGACGTACCTGATTGGCTTGCTGTTCGATACTCATATTCTTATGGATTACTCCCAAGCCGCCTTCACGGGCAATGGCTATGGCCGTTCCGGCTTCGGTTACGGTGTCCATTGCCGCAGACAGCATAGGGATTTTGAGAGTAATATTCTTGGTAAGCTGAGTGCCCAGATCAACCGTAGAAGGCAAGACAGTAGAGTGTTTGGGCAGCAGCAGGACATCATCAAAGGTATAGGATTTTGGGATATTCATGGGCGCTCCATATCGTTAAATGTTTATCTGAGAAGTGGCCTGGCGAGAGATCACCTGGCGGAATCTGGGTGAAAAAATACTGTTGGGTTTACTTTTAAGAAATTCTTTGGCCAAGTCTATTTCCGCTTCGCGGTCTGAGATTAGGGCCAGGCCCAGATATTGGGCATATTCAGCGGCGAGTTCATCGGTAAAGACATGCTCCAAAAGCATTGCCGCCTTTGGGTTGTCATCCAAACCGATCGCCCATTCGATCGCCAGCAGCAAGAGCTCTTCATCACCGGTTGCATCAAAAAGAACCTTGAGCTTATCGATTCCCGCTTTTTTAAAGAGTTGCAGATCCCTGACGCTCTGTGCAAAAACAACCTTCTGATCATCATCCAGACCTATGCTCAGCATATTCAAATAGATGATATCATTGGCATAATCCCCCCCGGGATGCTTCAGCATATACTCATGCATGAGGGAATCCGCGTGAGTGCTTTGACTCTGCATAAAAGCAGAAAGAAAATAAAGATAGTCACGTTTTTCCAAAAGTTGCGGCACCTGCACCTTCTGTAAGGCTGTCTCTGCCGCCCTATAATCAAGGCTCAAAATAGACAGACGAGCCAAATCCAGATCAAGCTCCTGACTCACCAAAGCCTGGCTGGTAAATTGTTTGGTGTCTTGCATCAGCTGCCTCACCAGATCCAGATCCACGCCTCTGGCCAGATCGTTTTCCGCCTTGAGCCTATAAATAGATACGTTGAGATTGTTGCGCCTGTTTGCCAGGCTTATCTTCCAAAAGGGATCATCCATCAGCTCTTTCAGCACTGTCTCACAGGATTCATAAAGCGCTTCCTGGTGAAAGATTTGAGCGATCTCAAAGCGAAAACCGAGACTCTGCAAGGGCTCGGAACTGGTTTCAGCCAGATGCCTGTAAGCGGCTCTGGCCAAGACATAGTTTTGCAGCTTCAATTGATCTCTGGCGAAGCCGCGCATATAGTTAGCCGGTAAGCGCTTATAGATCTCCATAGCCTGCCCGTCTTGGTTCAATGCGAGCAGGGATGAGGCAAAAAGTTCCAGAATGATATCGGACTCAGTATTATTTGCCGCTTTTCGGATGACGGTGATCAAGGTGCTGTCCTTTTGGACAATGCTCTTGACCTGATTTTTAACAAACAGATTCGCATTGGGGCTGTTTTCCATAAAAGACAGATATTCGCTCAGTGCTTCCCTAAAACGCTGGAGCTGCATATTCGCATTGGCAATCTCCATTGTGAAGAGGTTTTTATCAATCTCTTTTCTGCCCTTTTCATAGACTTGAACCGAATATTCAAAGTGCCCCCTCCGCTCGAAATAGGAGGCCAGCATCCTGTATTTATTTTGATTTTGAGGGCTAATCCGCAGCTGAGCTTCGGCCATTTGATAGGCCTGTGGAAGCTTGCCCTGCAGGATGTAGAGCTGAATTCGCTGTTCGTTGTAAACCTCTTGCGACAGCGTTCTTTGATATTTATCGAGCAAAGCTTCGGCCTTGTCGGCAGAGGAAAGATTGAGATAGATCTGCATGAGCTGCAAGATGGAATTCAGATCGTTCGGATACTTTTCCAGGATCTGTAAAAACACAGCTTCAGCCTGGTCATATTGACGGCGGATAAGGTGTTGATTTGCTTCCTGCACCAAGATTTGGCGTTCGTCATATTGCGCCAGCAAGGGCATGAGCAAGACCGTTAAAAGTAGGATCAGTATTAGTTTACGCATTACTCACCTCCCTCCTGTAAGATTTTAAGGTATTCCATGATTAATTGCTGATATTCACGGGGGTAGTTTTTAAAGCCATCATCCAGCAGCATGGCGCGCCTTAAGGCATCATAATCCACCGCCTTAGGTTGATGTGAGGAGGGCAATCCGGTACTGCTTTCAGCCTTTCTGCGTTCACTGGTCTCACGCTTTGTGAGTGATCTTTGGGCATCCAAAAGCCGGCTGAGGATATGCTCCTGCTGTTTCATAATGGTGGGATCAAAGTTGTTTTGCCGCAGATTGCGAGCCACTGCCTCCGCTTCTTCGATGATCTGCTGAATGGCGTTGCCCCGTTTTTGGGCTTCAGGATCCTGTTGCAAGGCGCGTTTGAGGTTCTCCGCCAAGCGCTCTTGATCTGAGGCCAGCTTTTGCACCTGATCCTGCATTGCGGCATCCATTTTGCCACCCTGTCCTTGCATTTGCATCATCAGCTGTTCGGTGAGCATATTCATCGCCATCTGTTCTTGTCCCATTTGCTCCAGCGTTTGCATCAGAGATTGCATGCCACCCCCTCCCCCACCACCGGAAGAGGCATTTTGCTGTGCCAGCATGAGATCATAAGCCATGAGGTTCAAGCTTTGCTGCACGCTGTCCAGGTCTTTACGGATACTGGGAGTGCGGCTTTGTCCCAAGACGTCAAAGATATCCCGGTAGGCTCTATTCGCACTACTCAGATCGACATAAAATTTGGGCGGGAGCACCATACTCACTTGGGGTTTGCTAAAGAGTTTATTCACCGATATCTGCAAGCCTTCATAGGCCGCTATCAGTTCCGGCACCAAGGGATAAGGATCATTTTCATAGCGCGATTTCGTATTTTCGTGCTCTTTGGAGAAAATGAGAAGTTCGCGGATGGCCTGCCCAATGGCCTGCATCATTTCGCCCTGAGAACCTGAGCTCATAGATTCTTTCATGGCGGCAAGTTGCAGGGTAAAACGGCGCAATTTTTCCATCGCTTCACTTTGCGATTCCTGGGACTGGGAACGCTTGTTAGCTTCCAAAGCCTGTTGCGAACCTTCCATATCCTCATCGGTCTTACTTTGCTTCATATCCTTGAGCAGTTCTTCCAGCATTTTACTGGCCTTGGGATCGCCGGCAAGCTGCTCTTTCAGAGCCTTCAGCTCCTGGGCCAGATTATCATATTTTTCGCCAATCTGCTCCTGTTCTTCAGCCAGTTTATGATGATCCTGCGCTGCGTCTGAAGTTTTTTCACTCAAAGCTTTTTGCATCTTTTCCATTTCTTCGGAGATCTGCAGGGCTTTTTGCACAGCCTGCTCATTTTTGATGCTTTCCAAAAGCGCCAGGGTCTGCTCTATCTTTTTGGCAAAATCTTCCATGGAGAATTTGAAGTCTTCCATGGCTTTACGCAAGTCTTCCGGACGCACATTCTGCATCGCTTCTTCCATCTTGCGCATGGCGTCGTAAAGATCATCATTGGCAATCTCTTGCATCAATTCCTGGATCTTCATCATCTTTTGCAAGGTATCTTGGGACAGGGTGCTATTGGCCTGCATTTTATCGATCAAGTCCTGAAAATTGTCTGCGATGTTTTCCACCTGCTCGGCCAGATCCTGCTGATTTTGCAGGATGTCTTCCAGTTGCTTTTTATCTTCCCATTTTATTTCGGGATCTTGAAGCAATTCGCGTCTTTTTTGTTCAAAACGTTCCTGGATCTTTTCGCTCTCATCCAGAGCAGTGCTCAGCTCATCTCTGCGCAGATTTTCCTGACTTTCGATCTCAGCATAAATTTCCTCAATGGAGGGAAAACGGGCCCGGTAACGCGAACTTACGCCTTTTTGAGGCTCGGGGGCGTTGTCGTAGATTTCTGCCCAATAGGTGACTACATCTCCGGGAAAGAGGCCCAGAGGACTCATATCCCAAAGGTAGTCTGTGTTATAAAGTTTATTGGCAATTACGCTGCGGATATTGATCACTGTGGGCTCTTTAGTATTAATCTGATAGTGCAGACTAAAATTGGCCAGACCAAAATCATCGTTTGCACTGATGATGAGAGGCAGGATCAGGTTCTGATTCAGGGTCACATCCTCGCCCGGGAAGATAATCCTGATCTGAGGCGGATCATCCGGTAAAATCCGGATCTGCTTTTCTTCAGGGCGGGATTTGCGCCCCAATTCATCTTCGATTTCCAGATACCATTGATCGGGATTCTTCAAAGTGATTTGGGTGATAAAGTTCGTTTCATCCAGGGGAGAAAGGTCTTTGCGGCTGGCATCAGAAAAGACCATGCTGGCTCTCTTAAGAGGAATATTGCCCTGGATTCTGAGGGTTACTTTTGTGCCCCGGTAGGCCTCGATATTGCCGTAGCTCAGGCTATCCGAAAAGTTCGGAATTCCCGTGTACGCGGGATAATCATAAGAAACCTGCCACCTGCGGACAATGGGCTCGTCCAAGACCTTGACCCGGTAAACCGGACTTTTGGTAACTTCGTTTTCCGCATAATATTCAATGGTGTTTTCCAGCCGGGAAAACAGATAGCTATCTTGGGAAAGCCCCAATTCGCGCCAGGATTCGCCGGTGCGAAAATATAGCCGGTGCTTCAGCCGGGGATCGGGAGCCTCAAGCTTGATCAAAACCTGTTCATTCTTTCCGACGGTAATATTTCCGGGACTGAGGGTGATATCTTCTTTATAAATGATCTTGGGAGCTTTATTGGTATAAAACTGCTTGAAGGCTACGCCAAAATCCGCTTTTTTAAAATACCAGAAACTGCTGAAAGCCAGCGCCACCATGATGATCAAAAGTATCTTTTTTCCACCAAAGACCTTGGGGATTTCGTAGGTATTTTCATCCAAACGCTGGGTAGCCGCGCTCAGTAAAGCACTGGTGATGGGAGTCTCACTCTTTTCTTGCCAGAGCTCCCAGGTATTTTGATAGAGGTCGTCCTTTTTGCCATGCCGGGCATCCAGATAGCGGGTCAATCTGCCAAAGCCCCACATATCCCGGTAGGCTTGCCAGATTATATAGAGCATAGTGAGCCCCACAGCCGCTCGAATCGCAATATTGGCATAGATCAAGGCAGGAGAATAGGCACCCAGGATCAGCCAGAGGATAAAATATAAATGCACACCACAGCCAAAGAGCAGCAAACTGCCTATGATAGCTCTCACAGCTATGCCGAAATTTATCTTATTTCGATATGTCCTGAGTAAGGCTTTGTATTTGTGTATCATTATATCCCCTTTATATGAGTAAAACAAATTAGAGGGGCATAGGTGTCAAGGTAAAATACAAATTTGTGGTTTATCGTTTTAGGGTTTTAGCGTTTTAGGGTTTTAAGGTTGCGGAAATTCCGGGGCTGGGGGGTGGTGGAAATAGCTGGGGTTATAGAACGCGGATCGGGCGGATTGGGCTGATCTATGGGATAAAGAGGTTTTAACGTTCTGGCAAATTTGGGGCTGGTCGATCAAAGGGAGGGAGTCTGCATCTGCGTTCAACCCTCTAAACCTTCTCA
>CAXZAB010000121.1:0-7055 GCA_964293715.1 uncultured bacterium
ATATTGCTTATCCTAAACTAGCGGCGCAGCCACTGACCCGAGGTGTGGTGCTTTCCGAGGACTTCGAGTCCACAACCTTCCCTCCCGGAAACTGGACTACGATCAACAATAACGTCATGCCTGAATCAAACTGGCACCGTGCCCAAAACATAGAAGAGACCAGTTTTGTGGCCGACATTGAGTATTCTGATGGCCTTATGATGGACGAATGGCTCATCAGCCCTGCTATGAACCTCGCAGGAATGTCGGACATTAATCTATCCTTTAATTTCATGATGAGTTATTACTGGATGGTAGATCCCTATGATGGAGCTGACCTGTTTGTCAAGGTTTCCACAGACGGCGGGACCACCTGGTCTACTCCCATCTGGGAAGAAGCCGACTTTGGCTTATTCGAAAACTGGGAATGGGGCAATGTGCAATTGCCTCTTAGCGCTTATGCCGGACAGCCCAACGTCAAGTTTGCCTTCCATTATTACGGTGATGACGGAGCCCAGGTTCAATTGGACGACATAGTTGTTACCGCTACAATGCCCGGGTATCCCACTGCGGCATCCAATCCCACTCCCGCAGACGGAACCTTAGGAGTCTCGATCAATGCCGGCACACTAAGCTGGACCTTTGGCACCGATACTGAGACCTACGATCTTTTGTTTGGCCCCACAGGCGATATGCAGCCTCTGGTAACAGGTGCCGCGGCCGGAACGACCGGTTCGCAGACCTATCCAGCCTTGCAATACCGTAGTGACTATTCCTGGCAGGTGATTTCGCATAACAGCCAGACCCGGTTTACAACCCCTGGTCCTGTTTGGAGCTTCACCACGGAACCCGATCCGAATGTAACTGAGATAATTATCGGCAACGGAACTGCCGTCCAACGCTTTCCACTGGGAAGCTGGTATGGTTACGAGCGCAGCGCGGCCTTATATACTGCAGCCGAGATTGGTGCGCAAAACACCAGAATCTCTGCGGTCTCATGGTATTCTAATACTATGACAGACAAAACAATACCCACCAAAATATACATGAAAACCACTACTGCCGGCACCTTGACCACAGACAACTGGACCAATATGATTGCTGGCGCCACTTTGCTCTACGATCGTGCCCAGACCGGTACTGTGGCTGCCGGGTGGAATCTGATCACGCTTGATAATACCTTTGATGTGGATCAGGGTGATAATCTGCTGATCCTGGTAGAAAGGAATACTGGCGGAGGCGGTGACGGCGGTTCTGCCGGCGCTGGGATTAATTCGACCGCACTTGCCGGAACTCATCTTACCTGGCAAGCAGATACTAACCCTCCCACCACAAATGGTACTACCGCAGCAAACCGTCCCAATGTGACCCTTGCCTACAGCACTTATACAATCACTACGGGTCCTAACCCCGCTATAGTGAATAGCCCCGCTGATGCAGCTACAGAAGTGCCAACCTACGCTACCCTGAATTGGGGCAGCGGTGGTGGTGCTCCCACAGGCTACTACTTGTATTTTGGCACCGCCGATGCTCCCACAAGCATCGAAAATGGTACGGATCTGGGAAATGTATTCACCTATAACCCCGCTAACTTAGCTTATAGCACCACCTATCATTGGCAGGTAGTCCCCTACAATGGTAATGGTTCCGCCATTGGCTGCCCTACCTGGACCTTCACCACCATGGACGATCCCGCGCAATATACCCTACCCTGGACTGAAGGATTTGAAACAGATAATACCAATGAAGTCGCAGTTTCAGGTTGGACGCAGGAAGGAATTGAAGGTACCAACGCATGGACTGCAAACAATACTGAAATTAACTACAACCGCCTCCCCAGAACCGGAGACTGGAATGCCTATCTGCGTTATGGCAATACCCGCTGGATGTTCAAACCTGTTCATTTTGAAGCAGGTGTAGCCTACCAAGCTATCGTTTATGCCCGGCAGGATGGCGCTGGTGCCACCAACGCCAGCATCGGCATCAGCTATGGATTAGAGCCCTCAGCGGCCGGCATGACGCAAACCATTCTGGCCCCCACAGGGATAATCGATGGCGATTACCAAGCTCTGCAAGGTTTCTTTACCCCAGCGACCACCGGTACTTACTATGTAGGTATCCTCGGTACGATAAACTTCAGCCCCTGGTATATTTCCATTGATGATATCACAATTCAGGAGGCCCCCGGAGGCCTTCCCAACCCTGTAACCCTCATCAGCCCTATCAATGGAGCCAGGAATATTCCTCTGGAAGGCTTTACGCTTTCCTGGGCACCCGATCTCACGGGTGGAGCCCCAACGTCTTATAAGGTCTATCTGGATACAAATGTTAATCCTGGCACACTCTATGCCACCGAATCCGGCATTTCTTATGAAGTTGTAACTCCGCTTGCCCCTGGCACCACTTATTATTGGAAGGTAATTGCCCACAATGGTGTCGGTGATTCTGCTGACAGCGCTGTCTTCAGCTTTGAGACTGTTCCTGAAGGCTTGGTTGTTATAGGTGATGGTGTAGCTAACCTTAATATGCCCATCAAACCTTACTTTAACTATAGCTATAGCCAGAGTATCTTCTTGCAAAGCGAAATAGCTATGGCAGATAAGCGCATCGAGAGTGTGTATTATTACTGGAACGGCGTTGCCGAAGCCACTGCATCCAACGATTGGACCATCTATATGGGACATACCGCTCTTGCAGCATTCGCCAGCACAACCAGTTGGATCCCGCTTGACGGCCTGAGCCAAGTCTTCCAGGGTAATGTCGCCCTGCCTGCTGTAGCTGGTTGGATCGAGATTCCTATCACCCCCTTCACATATAACAACACAGACAACCTCGTGATCGCCGTTGATGAAAACTCAGCCGACTGCGATGGAAGTTCCGAGTTCTTCCTTTGCACCAATGCCGCCACAAATCGCGGTATTCGTCATTACAGCGATGGCATCAATGCCGATCCTGCTGCACCACCTGTCGGTACCCTGCAGCTTGGCTATCCTAATGTGATGCTGCAATTAGGTGATCTCCCCTCAGGCCCTCCTTCCCCTGTAACTATGGTATATCCCAGCGATGGCGCTGAAGGTTTACCGATCGAAGGCTTTGATCTCACCTGGACTCCTACTTATACCGGAGGTCTGCCAGATTACTACATCTTGAACGTGGCTTCTTCTGCCGAAGGTATCTACGATGAAGAATCCTTCGATAACCTTACAGGAACCAGCTTCAATCCTGTAGTAGATGGTGGAATGACCTTCAACTATAATGATCGCTGGTTCTGGATGGTTGTGGCTGTGAATGAACATGGTACAGCCGAGAGCGATATCCACTTCTTCGATATCATTGCTGCCCCAGCTCAGATTTCTGTAACCCCAACATCCCTGACAGAAACTCTGGAATTTGGAGAAACTTCGGTACAAACCTTGACCATCAGCAACGCCGGTGGTCTGCCTTTGGATTATGCCATCGGATTTGAGGATACAACTGTCCGCAGCCAATACACTTCTGTAATTGGCAATATCATCTCATCTGCAAGCGCTGCCCTCTATACTGAGAGAAACCCTCTACCCTCAAACGAAAGCATCGATGCCAGCCGCGCGCAGTTTGACCTGCAATTTGCCTTTACCGGTGTCGGTGGAGGAGAATATGGTGTAGCCAGCGATGGAGAATACATTTACACCTCCAAGTGGAACAGTCCCGCCGGTGCACTTGTAATACATAAGTACGCACTTGATGGCACTGACTTGGGAGATATTACTATCAACGGTGTTGATGGCTTACGCGATCTCACCTATGATGGTACTTATTTCTATGGTGCTGCTGCTTCCACCACTATCTACCAGATGGACTTCAACGCTGGCACCCTGATCGGCACTATCCCCGCTCCTGTAAGCGTACGTGCTATTGCCTACGATTCGGACAACGACGCCTTCTGGGTAAGCAATAACTGGGCAGACCCTCTGAATCTTGTTGCCCGCGATGGTACTGTGCTCCGCACCTTAGATACCCAAGCTGCGGATTTTGCTGGCATGGCTTACGACAACCTGAGTGGAGTCCCCAGCCTTTGGGTGAATTCCCAATCTGGTACACCACTAAATACACTTGTGCAGGTGAGCCTTGATGACGGTAGTGTACTCCAATCCTTCCACGTAAACGATACCGTGATTCCCGGCCTGACTGATGATGATTCAGCCGGTGGTGTTGAGATAGTTACCGGGCTGGTACCCGGGACTGCCACGATACTGGCCACAGCTCAAAACACGGTAATTTACGGCCTGGAACTCTGCGATGTAGCAACTTGGGCAAAAGCAGTTCCTCGCAGTGGAACAGTAGCCCCTGGTGGCACTGCGATCGTGGATATCGAATTTGATGCCACAGAAACAGCCCCCGGAGTGCATACCGGACTGCTTACCATCAGCCACAATGCTCCTACAGCAGCAGTTGAGGTTCCTGTAACCTTGACCATTACTGGTGAGTGGCCTGCTGCATTTGCCATTGATCCCGCTACCTGGGCTTATGGCGATGTGGAGCAGCTTAATTCCCTTACCAAGCAATTCACCATCACCAATACCGGTGGTCCCTTCCTTAATCTGAATGCTGGGGATATCACTATCTCCAACGATGCGGAAGGCAATTTCTTCCTGAATGCTACTGGTTTACCAGTTGCGCTTGAGCATAACGGTACCTACAACTTCACTGTCGATTTCATTCCCCAAACTCTTGGGGCAAAATCGGCCGTCTTGAATATTCAGGACAATATTACCCGCGTAGTCCAAACGGTAGCCCTCTCCGGAAACGGCATCGCCGAGCTTATGGACCAAGAAGTCGTAAACCTTACAGCAGATGTACAAAACAGAAACAACGTCCTGCTGAACTGGGGTATGGCCTCGAGCACTCCTGGAGAACCCGGCTGGCTACATTATGATGATGGCACCAATGCTAGCAACGTCGGAACCGGCGCAGCAGGCACCTTCAACGTAGCAGTAAAATTCACCGGAGCAGACCTGTGGAACTATTCCGGTATGCAGCTTGAGAAGATCAAGTTCTACCCTCATTCTGCAACTACGGACTATACCCTGAAAATCTGGACCGGAAGCGATGCCAGCCTGGCTCCCACTACTCTGATGTACAGCCAAGCTGTCGTAGCTCCTACCCTTGATGCCATGAACGAAATCCCCCTCACTACTCCCTTCCTGCTTACTCAGGGTCAGGCCGTATGGTTTGGTTACGAGTGTGTAGTAGCGGCGAGTGCAGAAGATGAAGACTACTATCCTGCCGGTGCCGGTCCTGGGCCTGCCGTGGTGGGCAAAGGTGACGTAATCGAGCTCGGTGGCACCTGGTACAGCATGGCCACCCAGTATGGCATAGACAATAACTGGAACCTGCAAGGCTATGTGAATGATGTTAGAGGCCTTGCCCTGGCAGCTCAATGGCTGAATATTCCAGTTACAAACCGCGAAGCAAGCAAAGAAACCTTACGCAATCTGCGTCTCAGCACTTCCGGCAATCCCGCCCCAGCCCAACGTGCTCTGCGCGGATTCAATATCTATCGCAATGGTGCCCCGATCAATACCGAAATCGTGGCAGCTTACAGCTACCTCGATGAAGAGCTTGCCGCAGGAATTTACAATTACGCAGTACAACCTGTGTACTACAGTGCCAACGGTCTCATGTCTGATGTCGTTTCTGTAGAAATCCTGCCGCCTCCGCCTCCCATCGCTCTGCCCTTCACCGAAACTTGGGACATTGATTTCGAGACAAACATGTGGACGCCTGGTGGCGCTAACTGGGGAATCTATGCTACTGCAGGAGCCCCTGCTCCGTCTGCACGCTTCTACTGGAGCCCTTCATTAACAGACTACAGCGTCCCGCTTACCAGCTATAACTTCGATGCTACCGGTATCGATAACGTACAATTCAGCTTCGATCTCTATCTGGATAACTACAGTCTCGATGCTGAGAACGTAATGACCTGGGAAATCTGGGACGGTACAATCTGGAACACTCTGGGCAGCTACAGCTCCCTGGATGATGATCTGGGCTGGACCCGCTTCGCCTATGATGTCTCTGCCTACGCTTCGGATCGCATCTTCAAAATCCGTTTCGTGGCCTCCGGCGAAAATACCTTCGAAATCAACGCTTGGTACCTCGATAACGTCCATGTGGCCGAATTGCCCTTAAGCGTAGCCCCTGTTACCGATCTCAGCATTGCACAGGCTGGCACAAACGTCGTTCTGAGCTGGACTGCTATTACCGGTGCTGATTGGTACTATATCTATACCAGTGAAGATCCTTATGGCACCTTCGCTCCCTTGGGCTACATTGATACCGCTGGCGTAAGCCTGCCGGCTTCCTTGTTGCCCGCAGACAAAGCCTTCGTAAAAGTAACTGCTGGTGCAGGTCCCTTCCCTCGAGGTGAGAGACTGGACAATGCTCCTGCTGCAAAACGTAAATAACTAAAACAATAAACCTATAAACTACAAATACCCCCGGTTTCGGCCGGGGGTTTTTTGTGGGTTGTAGCGTAGGACGCCGTTCCTGCGGGAGAGAAAACAGCACGTTTGCCGCTGCTGGATTGGGTTTGTCTCGTATCCAGTAAGGCCAGAGGCCTTGATAGCGGAGAGGGGAGTATTCCCTGTTTGGGAACCGCAGCTATGATCTGCAGTAATGTGGGCATAGAGCTGCGGGTGCCTGGCCTTAAAAGGCCAGGAAGGAGTCTTGGCACGCTGATGCCTCCTGGCGCCGCAGCTAAAGCAGCGGCCTGGAGTCTTTCAAGGATGCTTATAGATATTGGTATTGTCTGAGGCTTATTGGGACGGAGTCCGCTACTACGGTAAAACGTAAACGGTAAACGGTAAAACGCCCCCTCAATCCGCCCGATCTGTGTTCTATCAAATTCCCGCAGGAACGGCGTCCTGCGCTACGATAAAACCCTAAAACGCCCCCCTTAACTCTCACACCCAACAGCCCATTCTCAATTCTCAATCCTCCATTCTCCATTCTCCATCCTCCATTCTCAATCCTCCATCCTCAATTCTCAATCCTCAATTCTCAATCCTCAATTCTCAATGCTCAATTCTCAATCC
>CAXZAB010000122.1:0-7051 GCA_964293715.1 uncultured bacterium
GGAGATTGGGGCAAGATCCCTTCCACCATCTGCAAGATAACCAGGTTGTCCTGCCGTCTGTTACGATAATCCAGCAGGTTGCTTATTTCCCAGGAACCTTTGCCTTCGGTATGAAGCTGAAGCTTCAGGCTCACAGGCTTTACATAGTCCAGCCAGAGACGGAACAGCGCGCCTCCCACCACGGGAAAGACAGCGGCCCAATTTTGCACTACAGCCAGATTTTCCACAGCATTGAAATTAGCCAGAGCAGTCCAGATTTGAGGCAGAATATCGGTCTTGGCGAGCTCTTCCAAGCTACAGAACCTTTCGGGAGTAAGCTCGTGATTACAAAGCTGAATCAGCTCTTTGATGTTTTTCAGATCCAAAATACTTCGCACCCAAGCAAAGAGTTTCGTGCAAAGATGAGCCACCAGCGGGTATTTGGAGTCGGTTTCCATGCCAAATTGGGCCAGAGGATTCAGATCCAGATACAGGATTTCATCTGCGCTCAGCTTAAAGAGCTCTCTTAGCAAAGCGTCTTGTTTGACAGCATCCCAACCCTTTTGCAAGAGAGCCGGATAGCGGTGGTCTCTGAACTGCCGGATCACTATGCTCAAAGGTACAAAATCGGGGGTTTCCTGTTGACTTTGCACCAGTTCATCCAGAAAACTCATGAAACCATACCATAAGCTGTGTGTAATGGGCAGTTGCTGTCTGGCTTTCACAAAATCCTGAGGAAACCAGGCGGAATAAGCCTGTCGCCAAAAGCTGTTGTCGATGATAGTGCCGGTATCCGCAAGCTCTTCTCTCTGAGCCAATAGCAGTAATGCGTGTTGCTCTTCGTTTTCACATTGATAGATATTAATCTCAGGTTTGGTGGATAACTGTTTGTAGAGCTCAGCAGGATCAAAGCCGGGCGTTTGCCAACTTTTTTCATCGGCCTGTCCGCCATGATAGAGCAGCCAGACTTCGTTTTGGCTCTGTTCACAGCCATAGAGCAATTCTTGCTCAAATTTGCTGTAATAATATTGATTTACCGACACAATGCGGTAGCCCTGATAAGGTATCTGCAGGTTTGGAGCGGAGCCCAGGAAGATGATATCCGTAAAGCCCATGGCGGTAATGCGTTCACGGTAGCGGCTGATGATCTCGACAATGTGCCCGATGTGCTCTTCCTGCCATAGTCTGAGGTACATATCCGGAGCATCCCGCAGAGCGCCCAGCTCATTTACATCCCGTCCGGCCTCACTGTATTCCTGCAAGAATTGAAAGAAGTGATTACCCCAATCCACCACATCATTGTAGCCGGTCAGATGAAAATAATCGCGTTCTTCTGGGGTCAAAATCTGATACAAAGTAAGCAGTCTTTTCTCATCCTCCAGCCGGGGCAAGCCAGAGCTTATGATCGAGGCCTTGAAATCCTCCATGGCCGTCCAGATAATCTCTTCGAACTGCCAGCGTGGTTCATAGCGCAGTCTGGCCAGATTGGCTGAGGCCCGCGAAGGGAAAACCATGATGCAGCGAGCACTTACGCAGTCCAGCGCCGCATCCAGAATGTCCTTTTCCAAATCGATATTGATAAATTTCATAGAGCTTCCTTATAAAAGTGGTGAAAAAAGGCGGCAGATGGATTCTTTGCTGCGCTGGATCAGGCCGCGCTTGTTGAATTCTTCCAGGATGATTTTACGCGAAAAGGTTAGATCTTCCTGGAAGGCCTCGATAGCTTTATTGACTATTTTGTCTTCAAAGACCAAGGCCGTGAGCTCAAAATTGTGGTTGAAACTGCGCAGGTCCATATTGGCCGTGCCCAGTCCCAGGATTTCGTCATCCACTATCAGGATCTTGGCATGCATAAAACCGCGGGTATATTCATAGATTTCCACGCCCACTTCCAAAAGCTCCTGGAAATAGGAGCGCGAGCCCCAAAAGACGATCCAATGATCTGCTTGGTGAGGCATGATGATCTGCACCCTGACTCCGCTGATGGCGCTGGTCTTGAGTGCCATGAGCAGGGCTTCGTTCAAGATCAAATAAGGGGTATTGATCATGATCGAACTCTGGGCATTGGCGATGGCGGAAAAGTAGAGCTGCAGGATGCTGGCCTGGTCCGTATCCGGGCCGCTGGCCACCACTTGTACAGGCGATATCCTCTGAATATCCTTGCCGATCTCCGGACAGATGTATTTGCGAAAGCCCTCTGCATTAAAGAGGTTTTCCTGGCTCACGAAAAACCAGTCTGCCAAGAAGATAGCCTGCATACTAAAGACGCTCTGCCCTTCAAAGATCGCCAGAGAATCCCGCCAATAGCCATAATAGGGGTCCTTCCCCAGATATTTATCGCCGATATTCAGCCCGCCCAGATAGGCCTTTTTGCCATCCACGATCACCAGTTTTTTGTGATTGCGATAGTTCATCCGACTGTTCAAGAAAGGAATCCAGACTGGCATGAAAGGGACAAATTTGATGCCGGCAGCCCGAAGCTCTTTTTTGAACCTCCTGGGCAAGCTCCAGCAAGCCACATCGTCATAGATAAAACGCACTTCCACGCCGGCTTTAGCCTTTTTGATCAAGAGATCTTTGAGGTAATTCCCGGTGCTATCTGCTGCTATCGAGAAATATTCCAGATGCACATGGGCTGTGGCGGCTTCTATCCCTTCACACATGGCGGCAAAGGCGATGGTGGTATCGCTGATCAATTCTATCCTATTGCGCGCAGTAATGATGGCTTTGCTGTTGTTCTTCAAGAGTTTGTGCAGCTTGTGCTCCAGGCCGTCTTCCAGATGGTGGGAATAGAATTCCGGAATGCTCCTATCCAGGGCATGCAGGAAATCCGCATCAGACAAGGCCTTGCGGTTAAAAAGCTTGATCTTGCGCCAATTGCGCCCAAAAAAGAGATAAAAGATAAAGCCCACGATCGGCAGGAAGATCAGCACCATGATCCAGGCCAGGGTGTGCACCGGAGAGGAATTTTCCAGCACCAGAATCAGGATAATGAAAACAATCGTCACTGCAAAGATCACATAGATGATCTGCGAGGTAACTTGGGTAAAAGTTTGCAGGACGCCTCCCCCCCGCACCAGCTGCGTGAGTGAGGCTATTACGAACAGACTTAACAACAAGGACAGGATCAAAAGGATGGTGTCCAGAACCCGGTTTGACGCCATTTCTCCTCCCGAATATAATATTTATTTAATTATTTATATAGAAAAGACAGATTCACTTTAAACAGATTATTTGTCAAGAGCAATATCGCGGCAAGGCATTTGCCCATCTTTCAGACCGGGATAAATTCGCTGAGTATAAATCTGGAATACTTCTACAGCCTTGGAGATTCAGAGCTTTTCGATAGGGGCGGACTCCGTTCCGCCCTAAAAACCAGCTGAGAAAGTTGAGAAGGCTGAGAAGGTTGAGAAAGTTTAGAGAGTTTAGAGAGTTTAGAGAGTTTGCCTTGGAGTGTCAATGGCAATCGAAATTGGTACACTTTTTATTCCTTCAGATGCTTGAGTTTGAAGCTGAAAAAGGTTTAGGGAGAGAGGGGATTAATCCTGCTTTGTTGGTGATCTACTTTGGGAAAAAGAAGTTTGATTCTGCATTATTGTTGATCTACTTTAGAGCTGAAGGTTTGGGCGGAACGGAGTCCGCCCTACATTAGATTAGTTCGAGAACAGCGGAATCCATTCCGCCAACCAATTCTCAATTCTCAATTTTCCATTCTCAATTCTCAATTAAAAATAGCCCCCGGTCTGAGCTTCAAACCGGGGGCTATATATTTAACTAATGACTTTTTTATTTACTGAGCAGCATTTTGCGGGTGACCGCTTTGCCACTGTTTTCTACACGTACGAAGTACAATCCGCTGGCCACTGAATTACCGGAGGCATCTTTGCCATTCCAGGTAATAGTCTGGCTTCCAGCCGCCACTTCTTTATTAACCAGAGTATTGATCATCTGACCCTTAAGGTTGAAGATCTTCACAGAGGTCATACCGGTTTCCGGTATAGAGTAGGAAATGGTGGTGGTAGGATTGAAGGGGTTCGGGTAGTTGCTGGCAGCCAGAATGGGAGCTACAGCTACGCCGTCTGCATTGTCACTACCGGTATAAACGATAGCGCGCAGCATAATTTCACCTTCATCATAAGCTACCCAGCCGGTGGCAGCGCCCAGACTTACATAGCTATGACCGCTACTATCTGTATCTACGCCAATGGCTGAAGCATTAGGAGTTTCCATGATTACCAGGAAGAATTGTCCTGTGGGAATCACTAATTCCGGGAACGGAATGTAGTTCCAGCCTTCTACCACGCTGGAGGCAGGATATTGCACCTGACCCAGGTTGTCGCCAGGCATACCGTCTGCACCCACTGCATGGGCACGCACGATGATGCTGGAAGGACGGGGCTCGTGCACATAAACTTTGGCATATTTCAGGGTAACAGAACTGGTGAACCAGTTATGCAGTACACCCATGAAACGAGAACCGCCAACGTTCAGGCCTTCTTCTGCAGTACCGTCGTCATAATAGGTCTCACCTGTCAAAGCAGGCATCACAAATACGGTTTCGGTATTTGAAGCAGGAGATTCATTGGCATCGTACATAGCGGTAACGTAATAGGTGTGCATTCCGCCTTCTACGTTGTTATCGGCATAAGTAAGCGTAGTGGCGCCCACTTCGTCGATCATCACAGCGTCACGATAGATTCTATAGCCGCTGGCGCGGGTGCTTCTTACGGAATTAGCACTCAGGGTGCCACTCATGATCGTATCATTCTGAGGAAGCTCGCTCAACACATATTCACGTCCATTGGCATCTTCAACGTACATTCTGATATTCCAGTTGTAATCGAGCCCGGAAGCCAATAGGGTACTCCAGTTAGCACCCAAGCGGATCATATTGCCAAAACCATCAATAGCAGGACCGGCGTCGGCACCGGCAGGGAATCCCTGCTGGGTATTACAGCGGTAACCAGCCATGATTTGGCTTCCTGGGGGAATGGTATAGGGAGTAGTGAGCACGATTTCGTTCCAAGCGCTCATGGTAGGGGCACTTACGAGCTGATCTACCACCAAAGTATTGGCAGCACCGGTCCAGATACGCACTGAGTATTCGCAATTGGCTTCAGCAGGAACGAATTGGATCTTGGTAATATTCATGCCTACGTAAGGATAGATACTATTGGTATCACCCATGGCATTCCATTTTGCGGCAACATCAAAATCTGCCACACCGTCTGTACCGACAGAGTTGTTTGAATAATCGCCGTCATAATGCAGCCAGCCTTCTTCACCGCCGCCACCACCGGAACCGGGTTCATCCCAAGCAAGAGAAACGTCGTTGCCATCTACTGTGGCTACGAGGTTTTCCGGAGAAGCTATAATGACATCATTGTAGATCGTAAAATCATCAATCATGATGCCGGGACCTTGGGTGATAGTATCGTTGGACTTAAAGAACCAGCGGAATTTTACCGTTTCACCGGCAAAGTCGGAGATGTCGCCACTCAAGCTGTAGCTTTCGATCATGGAAGCCCAGACTGTAGGAGCATCTGAATACACATAGTTAGTTCCATTGTCATCAGCATAGGGATTGCTCATTGCATTCCAAACTGTGCCATTGTCGGGAGAGATTTCCCAACCCCAATAATCAACATCAGGGAAGGTGCCCGCATCGGAGAATTCACCCATAATCATGAAGTCAGTCCAGATCGCACCGCTGGAAGGCAAGGTGATGGAAGGGCTTACCAGGTAGTTCAGCATATTATTGTCATAGCTGCCCTGAGGGTTTTGGTTTTTCATCACATGAGTAGGTGAGGGAGCAGTAACTTCAGTGGCAAGGTGCCAGTGGTCGCCACCCAGAGGGACCATACTGCTGGCAATCATTTGTCCATCATCGGTGCCATTGTTTGTATAGCCGCCAAAGGAAATGTCGTCCACCATAAAGCCAAACATGTTCGGCTGTTGGGCAGTGCTATAGGCAGGGTCGGAAGCAAAGGCAAAGCGAATCATTACGCTCTGGCCCACATAAGCGGACAGATTAAAAGTAACAGGGGTCCAATCAGTAATGATGCCACCCCAGCCGGGGATGCCCATGCCTTCACCGTGTTCAAAACCAAAAGCATAGGAGTTATTGAAATGATAGGCAGGGGAGCCGCCGGTGAGCACGTTCCAGGTAGTGCCACCATCTGTGGAAATCCGGAGATTGGTAGAGTCCCAGCCATCATAACCTTCGTGTACAGCGGGATCTTCCACGCCGATTCTCATTTTGAAAGTTAAAGTCGCATTTGCAGCGGTAAGGGTACGGGCGGGGGTGTCCAGAACCAAATACTGATGATTGTAATAACCACCAATATTAGCACCAGAAGCGAGATCGGGATCTCCCATCCACCAGACGTCTGCCTGAACGCCACCAAAATCATAAACGTGCCAATTGTTGGGACTTTCGGCACCATCGTAATGAGTCCAGCCATTATCGCCGGATTCAAAATCTTCCTGGTATGCAATTACTTCATAACGCTGTGCAAAAGCGCAAGTTACCAGCATAACAGCTAATATTACGAGCAAATGTTTTTTCATTGATCCTCCTTATTAAGATCAGGGTTTATTATCTATATCATCAAGCATTGGCATCTTATGATTTCTGTCAATCTCTTTTTTCTCAAAATCGAAAACAGGGAGAGAAGGGGTAAATCAGGGTGGGGGATTTAAGATCACTTTTACCGCTCTTTTAAGGGAGAGGATCTAGATCAAACATTGTGGAAGCGTGCATACACAGACCCAGATAAATATATTCATTCAGCTCCATTTATCCACAAACAAGGTATAGCTACGCGTAGCCTGAGTTGGCTCCTGTAAGACCGATAAAGATCAAAGCTTACAAAGATCTTTTTATTTATCGCTGTAAACATCGATATCCCAAACTTAGCTTTTATAGATTTTATCGAGAATGTCTATCAGTTCATGCATATTCGTGTACGAATACTGCTCTTTTGCTTGTCTTGGCTTTCTTAAGACGTTGATCGAATTACGTATAGCTGCATCAATGTCGTTTTTGAGCTTTTCATACAGATCCTTCGTG
>CAXZAB010000123.1:0-7044 GCA_964293715.1 uncultured bacterium
GCCAAGATGACAATGCCAAAATTCCCAAATATCTCCAGCAACCAATTATGGGGATTGGTGATACCGGCTGTGCGAAACATGCGATCAGTACTCATGTAATGCTCAAAATTCCCTCCACCTACCCCCATGTAGGCGGATAGCCTGGCCAAATCAAAGCCTTCCGTGATAAGCTGCTTACGAATACTGATTGAGGTCATCCGCACCGTTTGACTTTCTACCCCAAAGCTTGCAATCTCATGGACAAGCATCTTCCCACCAAAATCCAGTAAGGCGGGGGCATAATGATACAATCCTCCAAAAATGAGCGCGAGCATTATAATGATTACCGTCCAGGTGCGGGCTTTGGCGTGGAAAATCAGGAACCACAGCAATAGTGCTCCGATACCCAACATGGCAATCCGCGCCCCCTGAACGATGATGATAAAGATGGAGGTTAAGATGAATATTAACGTTCCGATTCTCACCCATAATTTGGGATAAAGATCGGGAAGCAAGAGCATAAATGGGAAGACTATCATCATAATAGCCGCCAGGTGGTTTTCGCTAAAAAAGGGACCGGTGGGGCGAAAGAACTTATGCCCATAAAATACCGAAGACGGCAGATGATCCAAAGTCAAGATCTCCCAAACAGCCGTAGCCGTATAGAGCAGGGCGATGAAGGCCAAAAACAGATGCAGCTTGTTCAAAAGCCGATGATCACGGAAAATCGCAGAAAAGAACATGAAGATAAAGAGGTAACGAAAGACGAGCATAGCATAATCAAAGGCCTGATAGCGATCTTTGGCCCAGATATAGCTGAGAAGCGAGTATCCCAGCCACAAAAGCAGAAATAGCACCGGCTCAAATTCTTCCTTCGTGATCAGAGCAGTTTTCGGATACATCAGCATCCAGGCGATAGCCACAGGCACCAGCGCAAAGGTAAACAATGAACTCGTGCGATAGTGGATCTGATAAAACTCCAGAAAGGCCAGTAGCGCCGCCAGCCCCCAAATTACGGTGCGGGGGCTGAGCCACTGTGTCTGCTCTTTCAAGGTTTGGGGGGCTGCCATCATCCTGATCCGGTTATTGGACTTACCGTTTTCCTCTGATGGTGTCGGTGATACTCTGCACCAGTTCTTTATTTTGATGCAGACTCTCACAGATCAAAGCGATCCCACAGGCGATAATGAAAGCTGCGATAGTAGTGAGAACTACCAAAACCCCACGTTTAGGTTTGGAACGAATTCCGGATTCACGGGGAGCATCGATAACTTCAAAGGTAGCCATATCATTCTGCTCTTCCAATTTAGCCAGTTCATACTGGGGATACAGATATTCGACCACGGTCTGTTTGATCTTGAAATTCATCATGAGTAGTGCCAATTGCATGCTGAGATCGGGAACTTTATCGATCTGGATCAGATAAGACGGGGCCAAGACTTGGCTGCTATCCTCCAGCTCTTTTACCTTCCGGGCCAAGAGCTCTTTTTTGGCACTTAGTTCCGTGACCACCGGGGATGTCTCGGCATATTGAGTTTTGGCCAAATCCAGTTCGACCTCGGTTTGCATAAATCTGGCCACGGCTTCTGCATAAAGGCTTACTATGGCGTCGGTTTGTTGATCCAGCGCGACAGACTTGTTTTTTGTCTGGAAATCACGCAGAGCCTTCGCCAATGAATCCACTTCAGCCATGTTTTGTTCCACCTGGTTTTCCATGAAAATACGCTTCAAACTTCCTTCGGTCAAGCGGGTGCTTTTATTGTATCTTTCCAGCTCTTTCAGATAGAAATCCACCACTGCCATAGACATACTCTTGTCCTTGGTCTCCGCACTGATGCTGATGATATTGCTTTCCGTATCAAAGCCCAGACGGATCATCGAAGTCTGCATTTTGTGCAACGCCAATTCACGGGCAAAATCATAAGGCTTTTTGATCTCAAAATAGTTGATCAGATCAAATTCCTCGATCACCTTTTCTCTAAAAGTCCGGCTTTTCATCACGTTAACATAATCCGTGGCGAGCTCCGACTTTTGAGTCTTGATCATACCTCCGCCCACAATATCCAACAAGTTCGTGCTAAATCCACCTATGGAATTTGAGTCCGAGACGGGGATGATAGCCGCTTTGCTCACCCAATAGAATGGAGCCAGCATGGCATAGATAATGCTGCCCACCGCAGCTAAGACGGTGATGATGATAATCAGCTTACGATGTTTGGCCAAAATCAGGGTCAGATCCAGGATTCCCAGGTCTTTAGTCATGTGATACCTCTATATTTTCTTCCCTTTCCAAAAGATACAAGACGCCTTTGGCCAGGGTATATGCCTGCAGTTTTTCGGTGAGGAGGCTGCTATGATACAGCTCATTCAGGTCTGCTTGCAATTCTTTGTCCAGAAAAGGTTCAGCCTGCTGAATGCAGGAAAACTTCTCGTTCAGATGCGCACGCAATTCGTTATTGCTTTGCCACCAATATTCAAAAGGGTTCATACTCAGGCGGTTTGGCTGTTTTGTGATCATCCGCTTGATTTTATCTGATCCGCGCCAGCCGTAGTATTTGAGCTTCACCAGCCAGAAGGGAGCAGAGGCCGGGGCTCCGGTCTTTTCCCAAGTGTGACGGGCGGCCCTGGGAAAGGAATATTTCATCCAGTCCAAATAAGCCCGGCTGCCATAGCGTGCGGCAGGATCCATGTTCAAAACATATTGCATAAAATCCGGTGCCACAAAAGGAGACAAGCTGTGCGAAAAGAGATACGCAGCCAAATCGCCATTTGTTTCCGCATTTAAACACCAGTTATACAAGACAAAAGCTTCGTGGTTGGGGTATCTGTCCCGCACAAAATCCAGCTCGCTGGAAAAGCGCTGGAAAATCCTGGGAGACTTTGCAGCAATCTCAAGATTGACCGGAGTGTGAGTGCGAGCATGCAGATGGTCGCCCTTGATAATATCTCCCACCTGGCCTGAATGCAAGATTCCATAACGCTCCAGGGGCATCCCTTGCAGAGCTTGAAACAGATGCGCGGCACCATGCAGCGCGGTTTGTCCTTCCTGATACTGCAGATTTTCGTCAAGGTTTTGCAGATACTCGCCGCCTTCCAGGGATGAAAAATGCAAATCCAGATTCAGCTCTTTGGCGATTTCAGCCGCGATGGTGGCATCCAGATAGCCAGGCTCACTGAAGTTCAGCGCCGAAAAGTTTTTGTAGCCCAGTTTGTGAGCAGCATAGACCACCAGCCGAGCATCCAGCCCGCCACTAAGGAAGGCGAGATGTGCGTTGTCTTCATCCCGCACAAAGGCATCCGACACGGCATTCTTAAAAAGCTGCGAGAGCTCTCTGAAGCTCTGGTGCGTGGCCTGGTGCAGGATGTCAAAATTCCAACTGAAATAGCGCTTTTCTTCCAGCATGCCAGCGCTGTAGCTCAGACAGCTGGCGGAAGGCAATTGTTTGACTTCTTTGATGGTGGTAAAACCTTCCAGCATATAGCCATAACTGAGGATCATCCGGGCGCCAAGTTCGCTTACCGAGCACTGAATGCCTACTGCAGCCAAAGTTTCCACTATGGTCTTGATTTTATCGGACACGATGATCGTGTCATTTTGGTGATAATAATACAATCTCACATTGCCGCCAGGGTTTGTGAAGACCTGAAAATCCCCGGAAACTACATTGTATATGGCTGCAAAGAACTGCCCATGCAGCTTGCCAAGAATGCTGTTATCCCGCATAGCCAGCCAAAACAGCTCTTTGATATTTTTCGCGGCATAAGCGTCCACCATACGTTTGCCATTGGCTACAATCCCTTCCAGGATGAGTATCTCATCGCCGCGTTGCTCTGTAAAAGAATCACAGAGATGCTTTTCGGGAGCTTGGTAATACAGCTTGCCGGGCACAAGCCCGGGCAGCTTGAGGCAGACTTTTTTACTATACTCGGGAGCTATTTTAAGCAGGCAAAACATTAGATTTTCAGCTCCAGCCAAGGCTTTAAGACATCCGGCAGGTTCAAACTGCCATCGGCCTGTTGATAGGTCTCCAAAAGTGCGATCATCAAGCGCGGTGTAGCCACACCACTGCCGTTGAGCGTGTGCAGATGGCAGAGCTTGCCCTCGGCATCTCTGTAGCGGATATTGGCACGCCGGGCTTGAAATTCGCCATAATTGCTCACCGAAGATACTTCCAGATATTTTTGGCTGCCAGGAGCCCAGACTTCCAGGTCATAGGTTTTTTGACTGGCAAAGCTTAAGTCTCCAGTGCAGAGCGAGAGCACCCTGTAGTGCAGCCCAAAAGCCTTCAGGATGTCTTCCGCATCTTGCAGCATCTCTTTGAGCACAGCCTGGGAGTCTGCCGGCTCCACAAAACGCACCATCTCCACTTTGTTAAATTGGTGCAGGCGTTGGAGGCCGCGGGTGTCCTTGCCGTAGCTGCCCGCTTCTCTTCTAAAGCAGGGTGTGTAGGCCACATATTTTTTCGGCAGATCTTTGTAAGACAGCACTTCATCGGCGTAAATATTGGTTACCGGCACTTCTGCAGTGGGGATCAGGAAAAGATCATCTTCATCGATGTGATACATATCATCTTCCAGCTTGGGCAATTGCCCTGTGCCTATCATGGTCTTGCGGTTCACAGCCAGCGGTACCATCAGTTCGGTATAGCCGTGTTTTTGCAGGTGATATTCCAGCATAAAATTGATGAGGGCGCGTTCGAGTTTGGCCCCAAATCCTGTATAAATCGGGAACCCGCTGCCTGAAATTTTAGCGCCGCGAGGCAGATCCAAGAGGCTGTTAACAGTAGCGATATCCAGATGATCTTTGAGCTCAAAATCGTATGTAGGCTGCTCTCCCTCCTGACGAATCACCTCATTCAGGCTTTCATCCAGCCCGATGGGGACATCGTCTTCAGGGATATTGGGGATAGCGAGCAGCAAGGCTTCCACCGTGGCATTGGCCTGGTTCAGCCGGGCCTGGATGGTTTTGATTTTCGCGGCTACTGCACCCATTTCGGCGATCTCGTCTGCGGCTGATTCCTTGGCCCTTTTCTTGGTGCCGATTATCTGAGAGACAGTATTTTGCCGGGCTTTCAGATTATCAAACTGGAATTGCAGACTGCGCCACTCTTCATCAGCCGTTAGCAGAGCGTCCAAATCAGCTTTTTCGTTTTTATTCTTGATGGCGTCACGGATAATTTCCGGATTCGCCCTGATGTATTTGAGGTCAATCATTTTTTGCTCTCCACAGCGATTTCAATCATTTTGAGATAATGATCTGCATTTAGCGCAGCTCCGCCAATCAAACCGCCATCGATATCAGGCATAGCAAGCAGTCCGGCGATATTGTCCGGTTTCACGCTGCCGCCGTAGAGAATGCAGATTTCATCTGCCAGAGCCTGGCTATAAGTATCCTGCAGCCAGGTGCGGATGATGTGATGCACTTCCTGAGCCTGTTCGCCGGTGGCTGTGCGTCCGGTGCCGATCGCCCAAACCGGTTCATAAGCGATGATCAGATCCTCGGCATCAAAGATATTTACCTCGCGCAAACAGCCGTCCAATTGCTCCAGGATCACAGCTTTGGTAGAGCCGGCATCCCGCTGCTCTAAAGTTTCACCTATGCAGAGGATGGGTATGATGTCATTATCGATGAGCATCAAAAGCTTTTCCCGCACGATTTCATTGCTTTCATGATGTTGCGCACGCCGCTCTGAATGGCCTACTATACAGTATTCCAGTCCCAAAGAAGTCAGCATCTTAGCCGATACTTCTCCGGTGAAGGCACCTTCAGGATGAGCGCTCACATCCTGCGCAGATATTTGTACACAGGTTTCACACAGCTCTCTTTGCATCAAATCCAAAAATGGATAGGTCGGAGCCAGGATAGGTAAAACCTTGCCCAAGTCTTTTGTTTGTAAGGAACTTACGATTGCCCTACAAAAATCTCTTACGTCTTCTAAATCTTTATTCATCTTCCAATTGCCAGCGATTATGATTTTACGCATTTCCCACCTCGGATCTTTATTTCTTATAAGACACCATCTTGTAATTCTGCCGGATACGTCAAGAATTTTTCGGTTTTTTGCCTTTTTCTGCCCAAAGTTTGAGTAATGGATATTTTTATATTGTGAAAAGCCGATTATTATATTAATATATTTCAAAAGCCCGCCTTAAGGAGAAAATATTATGTACACAGACGTCAGGCCCCGGGTGATCGTGGAATTTGGTTCAAACTCATGCAAAATCATGCAGATGGTGCCATCAGAAGCTGAACCCCGCGTGGATTACCGTGTCCCGCTGCGTTTGGCAGCCCAGACCCTGCCCTCTGGCGATATTTCGGAGGAGGCCATCCGCAGTATGATCGCCCAGATCCAGGAAGTGCATCGCCTGTATGGCAAAAGCTCTGATATCTGCATCTTTGGCACAGAAGCCCTGCGTAAAGCCCGCAACAAGCAAGCCATCATAGACAGGATTGAAAAAGCAAGCTCCTATCAGCTCAAAATCCTTTGTGCAGAAGCAGAAGCAGAAGCCGCTTTCAGGGGCATTCAAAGCGGGCTGCAGCTCACAGGGAAGGTCTTGTGTTTTGATATCGGCGGAGCCAGCACAGAGATCATCGCAGGCAATGCCAAAGGCCTGCTGAAAAGTGCCAGTTTTCCCCTTGGAGCGGTAACTCTGAGCCGTAGATATCACAGACATGAACCCATCCATCTTTGTGAATATCAGCACCTGAAAGATACGATCAGCCGGCAGTTAAAACTAAAATCACCAAAATATAAGCCAAGCCTCATTGGCACCGGAGGCTCCATCACCACCTGCGCCATGGTGGCTTTGGGTCTGCCTGTGGCAGAAGAAAACAAAGTGAATGCTTTCCGTCTCCGCGCTTCTGAACTTTTGCGCCAGATTCAAACTTATCGGGCCCTGAAAAATAGTAAGATCGCTAAAATTCCCGGGATGGACCCTGCCCGCGCCGATATTATCCTCGCCGCTTGTTTAATTATGCAGAAATTGATGGAAATCTATGGGCAGCATGAGATTATTACCAGTAGCAGAGGGGTGCGGCATGGCTTGGCGATTGGGGAGTTTTAG
>CAXZAB010000124.1:0-7000 GCA_964293715.1 uncultured bacterium
AAAAACAGATACAGCACGCTGACACTCGCTGATCTCGCAGATTTGTACGGCCAAAATATGTGTAAATCCGTGTAAATCTGTGTGATCTGTGTGATCTGTGAGATCTGTGAGAGACTTCTTGCACGCACCGTCTGAAGACAGTGCTACGGTAAAGCAAATCCTGCCAAAATGCTGGAATTTCGCCACCTTTCACAAAAAATTCTAAAATCCCTGAGAAATCCAACAACAAAATACCCTAACGAGTGCCATAGGCACGATATTTTAGATAGCAAACGACAGCTACACAAAGGATTGAGTCCTGTGGGGACGCTATATTTATTAAACCTTTGATATTTCTGGCGAACGGTCTCAAGGACAATAGCTAAGATAAGACATGCGCCACCCTTTCTCATTCAACTTGCTTCTAATTAGTGTTCGACTCGAGATGAATCGAAATTCTAAGTCAACTCAAGTTAAAGACGAATCGAAATCAAGTCCAACGCAGTAGCGCAGAATGCACGTAGCACTGTCTTCAGACGGTGCGTATCCCAGCTGTGCAAAGCATTCATCTAAAAACAGATACAGCACGCTGACACTCGCTGATCTCGCAGATTTGTACGGCCAAAATATGTGTAAATCCGTGTAAATCTGTGTGATCTGTGTGATCTGTGAGAGACTTCTTGCACGCACCGTCTGAAGACAGTGCTACGGTACGTCTCCCAGCTATGCATACCCAAGTGTTCGGGCGTTCAGCCCAACGCCCCTACAAACGATAAAACGTTAAAACCCCATAAACCCAGACTTGACAAAAACCCCCACCTCATAAGCATTGTGCAAAATCACCTGTTTTATATACTTATCGACAATTTAAAGAAAATCTAAGAGGATTATATGCAAGAAATCATCATTGATGGCAATAGCCTCAGCCTCGAAGCTGTGGACTTGGTTGCCAGTCAAGCCGCTCCTGTCCGCCTGGCCGATAGCAGCATCGCAAAGGTAATAAAATGCCGGGATTATGTAGATAAAGTCATCGCCAATGGCGACACCGTATATGGTCTGACCACAGGCTTTGGCAAATTCAGCACCGTGAATATCCCCAAGGAGCACATCGCAGAATTGCAGTGCAATCTCATCCGCAGTCACGCTACCAGCGTGGGCGAGCCCTATAGCATCGAAATTACGCGCGCCATTATGTTGCTGCGCATCGCTGTCCTGGCCAAAGGACACTCCGGCATTCGCCTTGAGACCTTGCAAACCTTGGTTGAGATGCTGAACAAAGGCGTGCATCCCATCATTCCCAAACGTGGGTCTGTGGGTGCCAGCGGAGATCTATCTCCCCTTTCACACCTGGCTTTGGTGCTTTTGGGTGAAGGTGAAGCTATCTATAAAGGCGAGAGAATCAGCGGAAAAGACGCCATGCAAAAAGCCGGCATCACTCCCGTAACCCTGGCCGCCAAAGAAGGCCTGGCCTTAAATAACGGCACTCAGGTGATGGCCGCCATCGGTGTGCTTTCACTTTTACAGGCAGAAAGCCTATGCCAACAGGCAGATATCACAGCAGCTATGTCCATCGATGCATTGATGGCCACGCCTTGCGCTTTTGATGCCTTGATCAGCAATCTGCGTCCGCATCCCGGCCAAAAAGCCTCCGCGAAAAACCTCACCAATCTGCTGGATTGCAGCCCTCTGCGGGATTCTCATGTAAATTGCAAAAATGTGCAGGATGCCTACTCCCTCAGATGCACTCCTCAGGTACATGGCGCCGTGCGTGATGCTCTGTCCTATGCCCGCGGTGTACTGGAAATAGAGATCAATAGCGCCACCGATAACCCTCTCATCTTCCCGGATGAAGACAGGGTGATTTCAGGCGGTAATTTCCATGGTGAACCTCTGGCTATCGCACTGGATACCATGGCTTTGGCGATTTCCGAATTGGCCAATATCAGCGAACGCAGGATGGAACAAATACTCAATCCCGCGCTTTCCAGGGGACTTTCTCCCTTTTTGGCCATGCGTCCCGGCCTGGATTCTGGCTTCATGATCGTGCAGCTCACCGCAGCCGCTCTGATCTCAGAAAACAAAGTTTTGTCTCATCCCGCCTGTGTGGATAGCATTCCCACCTCGGCAAATCAGGAAGACCATGTTTCCATGGGCTCTGTCTCCGCGATCAAGCTCCTGCAGGTGATGGAAAACGTGTCAAACGTCATCGCCATCGAACTCATGATCAGCGCTCAGGCTCTGGATGGACGCACTGCACACAGCTCCGCTGCACTTGAGGCTGCTAAGGCAGTTTTGAGAAAAGAAGTACCCACCCTGCAGAAAGATCGGATCATGTATCCGGATGTAGAAAAAAGCATAGCCATAGTCAAGAGTTCTGCCATCCTGGAAGCGGTGAAAGCCAGCGGAATAGAAATCTATTGACAGTAATCTCGTAAGTTCCAGATTAAACTCTATGAGAAGATTATACGCTGCCATCATCATAGCGGTGCTTTTCGCTCTGCTGGGCTGCGGCATTGACAATACCATGTACAATGCCAAGAAGTATTTTGAAAGCGCACAGGTTCGTCCCTTGGGTGCCAATGGGAGACCCGCGCCTCAAGCGGTGAGCGATTATACCAAAACTATCAAAAAATGCGGTATTATTCTTTCGGATGGCGGAAAAGGGAAACGCGCTGATGACGCCCTCTTTTTGATGGCCAGAGCCTTGTATTACAAAGGAAATTCAGCTTTTCAGGCCAAAGATGCCTTTGAAAGTCTGATTGCGGGATTTCCCAAGAGCAAGCACGTCCCGGATTCCTACATTTATCTGGGCAGAGTGCTGCGCGAGGTCAATCAAGACGCCGAATCGGAAGCCTTCCTGGAGCGTTTTGTCCGGGATCAAAAATTTGTGAAGGATCATCCCCGTGCCCTCCTGGTAATGGCAGATTATGAGATTCTCGATGAAGATTATCACCGCGCCCAGTATTGGCTGGAACGTATCATCAAAGATTATCCCAAGACTCCGGAGTTTAAAGAAGCGGCCTTCCTCTTTGGCAAAAACTACTATATGCAGGGCAATTATGAGAGCTCCCTGCAGGAATTTGAGGGCTTCCTCAAGACCCGCCGCGTTCCCAAACTTAAAAAACTGGAAGCCAGATATTTTATAGCGCTGAACCGCCTGGAATTAGGTGATTATGCAAGAGCCTTGAAAGAGGTGAAGTCTTTGGTGCGCAATGAGGAACGTCCAGATATGCTGGCGCGGGCCAGAGTGCTGTATGGACGGGCGCTTTTGGCAGCCGGGGAGGTGAATAGCGGCCTGGATGAATTGAAAGCCGTGACCACCAGCTACCCCCGCACCGAAAACGCTGCCAACGCCTATTACTATTGGGGCAATTATCTGTATTACCATCAAGGCATAATCGATGAAGCCGCGCAACATCTGAACCGGGTACGCACAGAATTTGCCAAATCTCCTCTGGCAGAAAAAGGCACTAAACTGGCCACCGCCATCAATAAAACCAAGCCTATGCCCAATTTGAACAGCAGCCGTGATCTGCAGGTCTGGCTGGATTACAACTATCTGAGAGCAGAAAACTTTATCAGCCCCATGGCCTTGCCTGATTCTGCCCTGGTCACATATCAGAGGGTGATAAATGAACGGGATACCCTGGCCGCTATGCAGGATTCTTTGCTTTTCAAGATCGATACGGCCAGCAGCCAGATCGATAGCCTCATAGCTGTCTTGCCTGCTCCCGTCGAACCGGATTCGCTGGATCTTATTGCACATGCGGAAGCTTCTGATTCTTTAAAGACCGATCTTGGTGAGATTTTACCTGCTAAGCCAGCAGAGCCCGGATCTGAGCTTGCTTTGGATGACAATATTGATGCCGATGAAGAGGAGCTTTTTGATAAGCCCTTGGATGAGGTAGAATTCTCACCTGATGAAGACCTTGAGACAGAAGAGCCCAAACCCGAGCCTGACCTGGCTGAAATCAGCGATACTAATGACAAGGATCTGCCAGATAAGTCTTTGGATATTGAATCTGAGCCGCCGGAAAAGCCTTTGGATGAAGAAGAAATCAAGCCGGATGAAAATCTTGAAAAAGAAGAGCCGAAGCCTGAACCTGCCCCGGAAGATATTATCGACACCGATGAAAAAGAGCTGCCGGATCAGCCGGAAGAACCCCTGGATGGGGAAAAAGCCGATCCTGATGAGACCTCTGAAGAAACAGAGCCGGATCCCATCGAAAGCGGACAGGCCCTGCTCCGGGAACTCCAACGCGATCTGCCTGCCTGGCAGCAAAAAGCTGATGAGCTGCAACTTGTGCTGGAGCGCTTTGACACTCAGATCATCCCCTTCTGCTATTTTTCCATGAATAGCCTGATGCTGAAATTGCCGGAACGCGCTGAAGAAGCTGAAATCCTTTATGAGAAAATGCTGGTGGAATATCCGCGCAATATGTACAGCGCTGCGGCCACAGCGATCAAAGAAGGCCGCACTCCGCGTTTGGTGGATCCTGCTTACAACGAAGCTCTGGCCGATTTTGATGCCGCTTTGGACATTTATACTGGGAATCCGGATTCTTTGGTAGCTCTGATGCAGGACTACACCGAAAGTGAATATAACGACCTCAGGCTGCGGGCAAATTATCGCCTGGGCTGGCACTATAGCTTTGAAGAGCCGGATACCACCCTCGCCAAAGAATACCTCAGCTACGTCCTGGATGATCCTGATAATGCGGATTACGCTCCCACTGTGAGACGCTTTTTTGATGGAGAAATCTATCTCTTGCGAGATTCCGGACTTATAGATAGCACACAGGTCAAGAAAGACAGTTTGGCCACCGATCTTGCCGCAGAAGAACCGGCAGAAGATCTGCCGGATGTTTTTGCCGGACCACAAGATTTTGATGAAGCGGCAGCGGATTCACTCAGTTTTGAAATAGACTTGCCGCAGGAGCCTTTGGAGCTCACCGAACCTGTGCTGCCGGACTCTTTACAAAATATACAAGCGGACTCTGAGACTGAGCCTGAGGAAGATCCCATTGCGCCGGAAATTAAGCCTGAAGATGACGATGCCGAGCCCCCAACCCCAGACAAAACAGAAATAGCTGAGCCTGAAGCCCCACCCGAAGGAGAGGCTGAACCAGAAATCAAGCCTGAAGAAGAAGCGGCAGAGCCGGAAACAGCTCCCTCCACAGCCGAAGAGACCCCTTCCGCGCCTCAGGATGATCCTCCCAATGACACAACACCGCAAGATCCAGAGGGATGAGCATGAGCCTGATCTATCGCCAGCATCTGTATCTGAGGCTGGCCATCTTTTCTCTGGGCATAGCCGCCGGCTTCGAGGCCTCCTTGCGTCAATTGCTCACGCAGATGCTTCTTGTCCTGCTTTATCTGCTTCCTGAACCCCGGCTTTATGCGAAACTGCTTTTTGCCCTGCGTAAACTCCTCACTTTCCTGGCCGGATACTGGCTGTTTGCCTTACTTTTCAAGGTCGAATTCCCTGTGGCCGTAATCTTTAGCCTTACCATCATCTATCTCATCCTCATCACTGTGGCAGCCTGGGGCTCTCTGGATAAAAGGATGCTCCTGGCCCAAAGTGCCCGGTGCCGGAATTTCAAAGCCGGAAGAGCTGTGCTGTCTTTCAGCCTCGCCACCTATTTCTTTATCAAGGGCTATTTTGCCGAATATCAAAGCCTCGAAAAGCAGGAAAGCATCGCTGGTATTCTGGATCGCGCCATCATAGCCGGGCAAAAGGTGCATGCGAGCTTTTCCGCCATTGAAGATAAGGTTCAAGTTCTGTTGCAGACGGATTATCCCAGTCCTACACGGCAGACTGCGGCAAATCTCTACGGCCTCATCTTTCTGAGCCTGCTCGTTGTGATCTCCAGTCTCTGAGGCCCTTATGCGTTATTTACTTAAGATTTCCTACGATGGAACCGAATTTATCGGCTGGCAAAAACAGAAGCAAGGCCGCAGCGTCCAATCTGCCCTGGAGCATGCGCTTCAGAACTTCAGCAAAGAGCCTGCCTCCATCACCTCCGCAGGACGCACAGATGCAGGCGTACACGCTTTGGCGCAATACGCTCACTTCGAATATGAAGGCCGCATGACAATGCAGCAGATGCTCAAAGCTTTTCGCAGATGGCTGCCCGATGATATCAAGGTCCTGCAGATCTGGCAGGTGGGGGACGATCTTTCCGCCCGCTATCAAGCCTTTGAGCGTCACTACCGGTATGTCCTTACCAAGGATCTCACGCCCTTCAACCGCAATTTCACCGGCTATCTCCCGCATCTGAAGCTGCGTCTCAAGCCTATGCAGGCAGCGGCCACACGGCTCTTGGGTCAGCATGATTTTTCCAATTTTGGCAGGCTCAATCCGGAGGTGCCAAATCACATCTGCGAGATCAAAGAGCTCTGCATCACCGAAGAAGAAGATGCCTTTATCATTACAGTGCGGGCAGATCGCTTTCTGCACCATATGGTGCGCCGCATTGTGGGCACACTCGCCTATATCTCCCATTTTGATTTGCCTGCAGACACTATAGACAAAATCCTGGAAGGCGTTTGCCCCAGGCAGAATCTGGTGTGCACAGCCCCGGCTCAGGGACTCTTCCTGATCGGGGTCAAGTATCCTCCAGAGCTGCTTGACGGCAAAGCCACCTACAAATTTTCTGACATAAAAAGAAGGTAAGATGAAATACAGAATCCCCCGGGGAACATTCGACATTTTTCCCAAAGACAGTGCCCGTTGGCACCATGTGATAGACACCTTCCGCCGGGTTGCGGAAAGATTTGGTTACGAAGAAATCACCACTCCCATCTTTGAGATGGCAGCCTTGTTTGAGCGCAGCTCCGGAGAGAGCTCCGATGTGGTGCAAAAAGAGATGTACCGCTTTGAGGATCAAAAGGGACGCGCCTTTGCCCTGCGTCCGGAAGGTACAGCCGGTGTGGTGCGCGCTTATGTGGAAAACCATCTGGACCGTTTGGGCGGCAGAAGCAAGTTTTACTATATAGGCCCGATGTTTCGCTACGATCG
>CAXZAB010000125.1:0-6976 GCA_964293715.1 uncultured bacterium
AAGGTTTGCCTATTTTGTTTTCACTATCCCCGGGACCTTCGCCGATGAGCATGGCAGTGCTGTTTTCACTGCCTTCGCCATAGACCAGATTGATGCGTCCTGCGGCCAGAGGACACTTGTCACAATCTGCGTATTTTTGGGCCAGTGAGGCCAGTAGCGCTTTCTTATCCAGAGGAGCCACTGTCTGGTCCGGTGTGTGGTAAAGTTGTCGGACGCCGCTTTGTTTTAGTAATTCAAGATATTGTAAGAGGGCTCGTCGTGACATTAATCTTCATCATCGTCGTCGTCATCGTCCACATCATCGTTTTCAATATCGATGTCGTCATCATCATCATCTTCATCCAGATCGGCAAAGGGATCCTTCACCACTTCCAGATGGTCATATTCACGGAGGTCCGTGGCTTCGATCTGTTTGACAAACTTGGCGGAATCGTCTATAGTCTCTTCACCAAATTCGAGAGCGTCTTCATCATCTTCATACAGAGCGCGTTCGGCAGCCAGGATGCGTTCGGCTTCTTCCAGCTCGCTCACATAATCCGGCACTTCGTTATCGGCAACGTGATGCATTGCCATTACGGTTAGCTTTTTGTCAAACTTCTGTTTGTCAAAGCTGGGAAATTGGTTGATTCGATGTGCTTCCAGCTTGGAAAGTAAGCAATACAGATAGTCTATATTGGTTTTTTCAAGGAAGTCTTCAATCTTTTCATCAATCATGTTTTATTCTCCTGTTGCAGGAATTCCTGCATGGGGCTTTGGTATCTGTGGACCCGGTTTTCTTCGGCCTTGATAATGGCCATCACGTCATCTACGGCCTGATCCAGATCATCGTTGATTACCAGGTAATCATAATCCGGAATACAGTCCAGTTCTTTTTCTGCAGTATCCAGCCTGAGCTGGATATGCTCTTCACTATCTGTTCCCCGCCTGATGAGACGCTGTTTGAGCGTAGCCATCGAGGGCGGGATGATAAATATCTTCACGAAAGGCACTTGGGTGGCGCTGATCTGAGCAGCACCCTGCACATCTATATCCATGATCACATGGCGCCCCAGCTTTAGCCGGGACTGAATATAGCTGATCGAGGTGCCATACCAGCTGTGCCCAAATACTTTGGCGTGTTCCAGAAAATCGTTTTGGGCAATACGGTCTTCAAATTCTGCCTCACTCACAAAGTGATAGTGAGTCCCGTTTTGCTCGATTCCCCGGGAGGCACGCGTAGTATAGCTCACTGAATAATCGATATTGTCCGTCTTCCGCAAGATCTCATTCAAAATCGTGCTCTTCCCGCCTCCCGAAGGCGCAGATAGGATGATCAGAAAGCTGGAACTTCTTTTTATCAAAATCCGGCCGTTACAGCCGTAGCCTTATTCCGGTATGATATTCTTATATTCTGAGGCGCTTAAAAGATTGTCCAGCTCGTCTGTATCACTCATGCGGATCTTGATGAGCCAGCCATCTTCGTAAGGGGATTTGTTCATCAGATCAGGGCTGTCTTCCAGATCTGTATTGCATTCAACTATTTTTCCGGAAAGCGGGGAAATCATATCTTCCACGGCTTTTACGGCTTCGATAGAGCCACAAGGCTCGCCGGCAGATACTTTCATGCCCACTTCGGGCAGCTCTACAAAAACGATATCGCCCAGCTCGTGCTGTGCAAAATCACTAATTCCGACGGTGGCGGTATCGCCTTCGACTCTCACCCATTCATGACTGTCTGTGTAGTATAAATCTTCGATTATGTTCATGGTTTTCTCCTGATTTTAGTTTTATCATCATATGTCAAAACTGCAAGCTGCCACATTATGTCAAGTTTAAATGTGGCAGCCATATTTCATATCTGCTTAAAGTGACTCAAAAGTAGCGGTAAAGTGGCGCATAATAGGCGCTTCAAACTTTATCTTGAGCCCTTTATATGTTTCACGTTTGGCCCAGATTTGCTTAAGACCCCAGACCACTACGTCCATGTGATTATTGGTATAGACACGACGCGGAATGGCCAGCCGGAGCAGTTCCATTTTTGCCATGCGTTCCTCGCGGGTCACAGGATCGCGGTCTGCCAAGACAGTGCCGATTTCCACTCCGCGGACTCCTGATTCCACATATAGTGCCACACCCAAAACCTGGGCTGGATACTGAGTTGCAGGAATCTGAGGGAAAAAGCTCTTGGCGTCCACATAAATTGCGTGTCCACCGGCAGGTTTCACGATGGGGATGCCCAGTTTCGTGATTTCATCGCCCAAATACTTCACCTGCGAGATCCGGGCCTCAAGATATTCAAATTCCGTGCTTTCCATGAGACCTGCAGCCACAGCTTCCATATCCCTTCCGCTCATACCACCATAGGTGATGTAGCCTTCAAACATAATGCTGAAGGTGCAGCATTCGCGATAAATCTTTTCACTTCTGAGGCCGATAAATCCACCCATATTTACGATAGCGTCTTTTTTCGCGCTCATGGTCATCCCATCAGCATAGCTAAACATCTCTTTCACAATCTCTTTGATGGTCTTTTTCTGATAACCGTCTTCGCGGATCTTAATGAAATAGGCATTTTCGGAAAAACGGGGAGAGTCAAAAATCAGAGGGATCTTGTGCTCTTTACAGATCTTGGACACAGCTTTGATATTAGCCATGGAAACAGGCTGTCCGCCTCCGGTATTACAGGTCACAGTGAGAACCATAAAGGGAATTTTTTCGACGCCGTGTGCTTTGATGCAAGCTTTGAGCTTATCGATATCCACATTACCCTTGAACGGTGCATCCAAGTTCATATCCGTGGCTTCATCCACCGTGCAATCCACTGCTGTGGCCTTACGGAACTCAATATGTCCCTTGGTGGTATCAAAATGTGAATTGCCGGGAACGACGTCATTGGCCTTTAATAAGACCGAAAACAGGACGTTTTCTGCGGCCCTGCCCTGGTGAGTGGGCATAACGTATTCAAAACCCAAAAGCTCCTGAATAGTCTTCTTCATGCGCAAATAGCTGCGGCTTCCGGCATAACTTTCATCGCCGAGCATGAGGGCAGACCACTGTCTATCACTCATGGCGTTGGTTCCGGAATCTGTGATGAGGTCTATGTAAACGTCTTCCGCGTTCAGAGCGAAGAGGTTGTATTTGGCCTCTTTGATCTTTGCTGCTCGCTGCTCTTTGGTGAGGGTTTTGAGGGGCTCCACCATCTTGATGCGCCAGGGTTCTGCGTAAGGTTGCTTGTTCATGTGTACTCCATATATTTTATTTTTTATGTATTAAAACTATCTTATAATTAAAAGCAAAGTATAGCACAGGCTTTTTGTGTCAAATCCTTTTTACTGCAAGTCTATAAGCCAGCCTTGAAGCTAACAATCTGATAAGCATTTTAAGCCACTATCAACCAAGCGTCACGGCTTGAGCAGTCTCTATGCCAGTTTGCGTAAGGACTACGATTCCCTCGGGACAGTGCTGGCATTGCCATCTCTGATCGCATTATAGGTCGGGCTCATGATTTCCACCCCAGCTTCAGCGAAGTTATCAAGGATGTTTTTATGCAATTCTGTGTAGGTCATAGGCATGGAGTCCGGGCTATCCGTAAAAGCATTAAGTTCATATACCACAGAGTGATCCAAGAGCTCGGTGATATTTACAAAGGGAGGTTTGTTCTGGTTTACGCCGTGGCTATTTAGAGCTGCTGAGACCAGAAGCTCGGAGACCTTTTTCCAGGGCACGTCATAACCAATGCTGAGCTTGGTGTGCAGGATAAGATTCCCTTCACGGGCATAGGAAGAGTAATCTGTGATGTTGCCCGCAAGCACTATGGCATTGGGGATGGTAACCTCTTCATTCTTTGCTGTTTTGATGCGCACCACCAGCAAAGTAGTCTCCAGCAAAATCCCCTTCTTATCGCCTATATGCACTAAATCTCCGATCTGATAGGGCCTCATATAGGTAAGGATGATGCCGGCAATGATATTGGCGATAGCTGAAGTGGAGCCCAAAGATACGATCACACCCACAAAAATCGAGATTCCCTGAAAAGCCGGTGAACTGGAGCCGGGCAGATAAGGGAAGATAATTACCACCATAAAGAAGATGATCAGAAATTTCACGATTTGATAGGTGGAATCAGCCCAATCTGGATAGAAACTCGCAAAGCGGAGATGTCCACTCTCTATCTCGTCAAAGATATAGCGCAAGAACTTTAATAGATAGCGGGTTACGATCACCACCACAATGATAAAGAAGAGGCTGGGCAGATAGTCTAATACGGCTTCACCTACATTCAGTAGAGGATTCGTGATGTAAGCCTGCAATTGTTGGGCGATTTTACGGGTACCAGGAATCACCAAAAGGAGGAAATATAGTGTAAAATACAGCAGTATAGTCAGCAGGATAAAGCGGATCAGGGAGATAAAAGTATTTGTCGCCTTGCAAAATTGCTCTGCAGAAAGCAGTTTGATGCCCTTGAAAGAAAAGCCCTCGGGATTAGCCTTTTCGATCATATTGATCAAGCTCTTCAGATACCTGATCAATTTGCTTAGCAGCCTGAAGATAAAGATGCTGATGCCCAGGATCAGCAAAACAAAGAGGATGGTCTTCACGATCAGGATAATGCTTTGCCGCATACTCAGCTGCAAAAAAAGCGGGATAAATTCATCTGCGACAAGATCATAATGACCTTGCGCTATTTCTGGCAGAGGCTTTTGTAAAGCTAGTGAATCCGCCTTGCCTACGGTGTGAATGGTCTTGTCTCCATAACGGATATCGTATTCACCATCCTGTTCATAGATGTGCAGGCTGTCACGATACAGATACTTATTTTTGGAAAGCTCTTCCAACCTTTTGCTGACGATGACGGAGCGTTCCAAAGCAGAGAAACTGCCCAGATTGCTGTATATATAAAATATAACCTTATCTTTATAAACCACAGGGGCTTTGACTATGAGGCTGTCCTCTCTTACATGCTCGAAAATGTCGTCTGCTACCAAAAAAGTGCAGAGGGTGAGCAAAAGGCTGACCAGTAAAAGCAGTCTGAATCTTTTCATCTTAATTACCTACTTATTGTCTACAATTTCCAGGGCGTTTGTGGGGCAGAGTGTGGCAAAAGACTGTAGCCATCACAAAATCTGCCGGTAAGCAATCGCAGGGACAGGAATCTCGCAAATTTGGTGGATGCAAAACTCACAGCCCCTGCTCATGCTAATCATTTGGGCATTGGTCAAGTGCATTTCTATTATCTTCTTACCTATCAGACATACTCTAAAAGAGTGTGATAATATTCTGCCTTACACTACTTTATGGTTCCCAGTCTCTGCTGTTGATAGCTCTTATCCTGGATGTTTTTCCACCAGAGCTGGTTTTCCAGATACCAGGCCACAGTCTTGCGGATGCCGGTCTTAAAAGTTTCTTTTGGCTCCCAACCCAATTCACGTTGGATTTTGCCTGCATCAATGGCATAGCGCAGGTCGTGTCCGGGACGATCGGTAACGAAAGTGATCAATTCTTTATAGCTTTTCAGCTTTGGGGAAGGCTGCAGTTCATCGAGGATTTCGCAGATAATGCCCACGATGTCGATGTTTTTGATCTCGTTATGGCCGCCGATATTATAAGTTTCACCTATTTTACCACGTCTGATGATGGTATTGATAGCTTCGCAATGATCGGTCACATAGAGCCAATCCCGCACGTTCAGGCCTTTACCATATACGGGGAGAGGCTTGTGTTCCAGACAATTGAGGACCATGAGTGGGATCAGTTTTTCGGGGAATTGATAGCCCCCGTAGTTATTGGAGCAATTGGAAATGGTGATAGGCAGGCCAAAGGTGCGCTGCCAGGCTCTGAGCAAGTGGTCACTCGCCGCTTTGGAGGCGGAATAGGGATTGGACGGATCATAAGGCGTTTCTTCTGTAAACAGGCCTGTATCGCCCAAAGAGCCATAGACCTCATCGGTGGAGACGTGATGAAAGCGGAAGTTCTGCTTTTCTTTGTCAGACATCGTCTTGTACAGCTCCATCGCTGCCACCAACAAAGTGGCTGTGCCCATGACGTTGGTCTGCACAAATTGCAGAGGTCCGTCGATAGAGCGGTCCACGTGAGATTCAGCCGCAAAATTGACGATAGTATCGGGCTGAAAGTCCTTGAAAATGCGGTTTACTGCTTCTGCATCACAGATATCGGCTTGTTCAAAGAAATAGCGGTCTTTGCCATATTTAGCTTTGATATCCTCGAGAGATTCCAGGTTTCCGGCATAGGTTAAGGCATCGAGATTGAGTACTTTACCCTTGAAGTTGGGATCAGCAAAAAGAGAATGAATGTAGTTTGCGCCGATGAAACCGGCACCACCAGTAACTAATACTTTGTTCATGTTTTACCTCAGTTTATTTAGTATATTCTTAATTTGTTCGAGCTGCTGCGGGCTTTTATATTCCAGGGTGATTTTGCCCTTGCCCTTGTGTTCACGCACGCTGACTTTGCCAGGAAAAATAGAGCTGAGTTCCTGTTCAAAACTGCGGGTAAGGGTATTCTTCTTAGGCTCTTCTTCGCCTGTTTGCAGGCTGTTTACATAGGTTTTGGCCTTTTCTTCGGCCTGCCGCACGCTAAATTTATATTTGATAATGTGTCTGGCAAAAAGGATTTGATATTCCGGCTGCACCATCAGCACGGCTCTGGCGTGTCCGGCGGTAAGCTCTTCAGAGGCCACCAGTTCGATCACGTCGTCTGGTAATTTGAGCAGGCGCAGACTGTTTGTGATGGTCACGCGGTCTTTGCCCATGGTCTTGGCGATCTCTGCATGGGTAAGATCAAAATCTTGGGCCAGGGTTTGATAGGCCAGGGCTTCTTCAATGGGTCCGAGGTCTTCGCGCTGGATGTTTTCCACTATCGCCAGCTGCAGTTGCTCTCTTTTGGAGACAGAGCGGATCACCAATGGCAGGACTCTTAATCCGGTCAGTTTGGACGCTTCCAGTCAGCGTTCTCCGGCGATGAGGTCATAGTCGCATCC
>CAXZAB010000126.1:0-6906 GCA_964293715.1 uncultured bacterium
AGTATCCATCAAGCTATACCTCAAATTTGGCCAGATAAAGAGGATTACTATCGATGTCTGCAATTGGAATCAGATAGATTCAATGGGTTGTTTATTGGGGATTATCTAGTAGATTCTACAGTACAACTGATGAATAAGTATGGATTATATGAGGACAGCATATTGTTAATTGACCCTATTGTAGATCATAGGAGGTTAAAACCGGAAATTAGTCCCATTGAGCATCCTGAAATACACATGGTGCCAACACTAAATTCAATATTGATATGGTTGCAATTTGCCCCTTGGATAATAGCTGATGTAGTAAAATTTATTGGAGAACCAACTGTATTTGATAAGCAGCTCAGAATAGATGCCGTAAGTTTAACGGAAGAAAGATGCGTAAAAATACCTGAATATACGGATTTAAATGATGATAGTTTTATACTGGATGGCATGAAGTCTATTTATACTGAGATGATGATGTGTATGATGCCAAATGATCAGTTAATCCAGTTTGCAAAAGATAGCAAATTAGACGCACAAGTGCTTTCACAATACATAAAGAAGGAAAGACTTACAAGTCCCTATTACATAGAGGGATATGGTAATTCTCAATTGCTTAGGTTCAACTCAGGAACAAATTATGAGATAGGAAAACACATTTGTACCTATACTAACTCTCATATTCTTACCGATCTTAAGCTTAGATGGAAAGAAATAGAATTTGATAGAAAAGAGAACAAAGTAAAAAGACCAGATTGGGAACCATTCTCTCAAGTTTTACAATCACTTAACTTAAATTACTTAAATGGATTGCAATTAGAGGATATACTATCACTAAGGCAAGATGGATATCTTGACAACATGCGTGATTTCCTTAGGAAACTTTGGCTTCGGTCAAGTTCAAGTGATGATGTTGATTCCCGTACAATTGAACTTATGGGACTTGAATGAGCCAATATAATACGCCACATAGTCTTGTTGAATTAAAAGAGAATATTCAACAAGCAGATTCTGTATGGAAAAAGATAGATTTTAATCTTTTAGCTTGGTTTGGAATGAGCGGTTTAGGAGCAAGCCTCGAAACCGTGATTGGAAACCCATCATGGATACCTCCGATACTAATGGCCACAGCAGGTGTTTCAGGATTAGTGTATTCTAGTATTAAAAGAGCAGGATTTATGTCGAAATACCCAGCAGCTTTTTTTCTAGAAAGTCAACGAAAGTCAAAATAATGTGTGTCAATAAATATTAAGGAGCAATTATGGACGAGATTGACCTATTAAACTCTGATGAGTTTGAACTCCCGAGGAATTGGAATCCTAATATCGGATACTTTGATGTCAATATTGAAAAACTATTCACTGATTATATCCAAAGAATCCATAATCTACAACCGCTGACTCTAACTGGATGGTGCATACGTCAAAACTCTAATCTTATTACAACAATTGCTGATGAAATAGTACGAACAATCAAAGCATATTTATCTGGCAGACCAGCCGAAGCCTACTATATATTAAGCAACTTGCTAAATACAAACAAAACATTATTATGGCAATTTATTTAATTCAAACTTCCTGACGATAAGGTTGGTAACCTATATAGGGTGAGAGTATCTGAAGACCCTGTGCTAACAAAAAGTGAAATATTCCATATTCCCTTTGACCATAGATTTAACGTATCTTCCAGTAGATATAGTATCCCTGGTTATCCCTGTCTATATCTTGGAAACTCACTTTATGTTTGTTGGGAAGAAACACCATACACGACCTATTCGTTAACCATGTAATCCTCCTCTCTATTACACGTATACGAGCTTTGAGGCATGACTCTATGATGAAGAATAGAGCGCAGTCTGGCATAATTTAATTTGACACAATCCGGACAACAATAAAGCTCTCACCAATGTGTTAATTAGATTGAAACATAAAAATGACAAATGGTGATAAATGAATATGGATACTCAAACCAAAACAACTTGGAGCGGATCTCTCAGATCTGCCGCCCTGCTTATTGCTTTACTGACATTGTGGTTGCCTGTCGGGGTCTGGGGGCTGAATCAGGCGGAGCTGACTGCGAAACTCAATCAGATGGTCAATTCCTCCCTGGTACGAAACGCAGATATTGCCATCGCAGTTTTTGATCCCTCAGACTGTAATGAAATTTATTCATACAGGAGTAACGAATCATTTATTCCGGCATCCGTCATCAAACTTTATACTTCTGCCGCTGCGTTAACAGTGTTGCATCCAGATTATCGCTTTCGGACGCAGATCGGGTATCGGGGCGAAATAAAATCCGGTGCCCTAATCGGAGACCTGGTCATCAAAGCTGGTGGAGATCCCAGCTGGTCGGCTGATTTCTTCCCGGAAGGCGCGCATCAGGTCTTTGAAATCTGGGCAGATTCTCTTGCAGCTCATGGCATATCGTCTATCAGCGGGAACATTGTGGTAAATACTTCGCTGTATCCCACCCAGCTTTTTAGCAGTTATTGGAATCCATTGGACAAAGCTCGTGGATACGCCCCTCCTATCAGTCCTTTGTCATTCAATAAGAATGCGATTGATCTGGAGGTTACAGGTTCGGGAACTGTCGGTAGGCCGGCTACAGTCATGGAAAAGCATGCTTACGGTTATATGAGCATCGACAACCGCGTAAAAACGTCCGCTAAAGGCACTGGGGCAAGGCTTTCATATCAGAGAGCCACTTCGCCTAAGACGATAGTTGTAACTGGCTCTGTGCCAGTGAATGGAACTGCGACATTGACTCCCTCCATTGACGATCCTCTGGCTTTCTGCCTGCAAAACATGACTGAGACGTTCCGGAAGCGGGGGATCAACCTTAGCGGAGCATATTCTGCTGAAAACGCTCTATTATCCACTGATCCGCCTTCACCACTTTTTACCTACCGCTCGGTCGCACTCGGGGATATAAACAAGGAGATGATGAAGAAAAGCTCAAATTTTATGGCAGAGATGCTGTACCACTATCTGGGTGGGGGAGAGGGAGGCTTGGCAAAACCGGTCTCAGAGCTTTGTGCAAAGATCGGCATCCAAAGCTCTGCATTCAAAATAGTGGATGGCAGCGGGTTATCCAGACACAACCGGATCAGTCCTTCTGATCTTGGCAGGCTCCTCTGCCACAGTTACCAGCAGGATTGGTTCGACACATACTTGCAGGCTCTTGCTATTGCGGGAGTGGATGGAACCCTGAAAAAACGTTTTGCGGGAACGAATTCCAAAGATAAGATCTTTGGCAAAACCGGTGGCATGAGCGGGATCAGCAATTTTGCCGGATACTTCAAAGGTACGGATGGACGCCTTTATGCGTTTGTGATATTCGGTAATAAATTGAGTAGCAACGCGAACGGAAGGAAATGGGAGGAAAACATCTGTGATCAGCTAATTCTCTTTGATGGAGTGAAAACTAAAAGCTCCTATTGACTGGCTTAGCTTCAAGACTTTTCTGGGTAAAATTATTTGAGAGCCATAAAGAAATAGCTCCGGTTTCACAAACCCCCTGCTTTGTCTGGCTAATGTTTCACGGGCAGTGGGGGAGAGCGTAATGAGTTCTCTCTCCCCTATCTTTAACTAAGTTGCACCCTTTACGTTAGGGCAAGCAATCATCGGATTCCATTATTTCTCTTTCTTTAGAAGCAATCCAGATCTCTTGTTGGGAAGCCATTCCTCAGGATTTGGAGCCGTTGTCCTCCTTCAAATATCTCGCCAGGGGACGTTTGACTATTTCATTGACCACCACATACACCAGGGCAATTCCCACGATCAGGGCCAGGTGGGCAGGTTGCGGCTGGATAAATTGGAAGAAATCCCGTGTCCAAGGAATCATGGGCAAGGCCAGAGTAACCAGTAAGGCGGGGACGGAAAGTGCGACGATGGGCCAAGCCGGCCAGCCAGCCTTTTCTATGGGCAGCATGGACCGGATGGAGAACACCAGAAATAGTTCTGTAACTACGCTGGCAATGAACCAGTTGGTCTGCAAGACCTGGGGCGAGATGCGGTAAAAGAGAGCGAAATAGATGAAGTCAAATACAGTGCTCAAAAGCCCCAACGTGATAAAGATGATATACAGGGAGCGGAAATCGTATTTTTGTGGTCTTTCCACCTCACGTGGGGAGACGTTGTCCATAGCTATCGCGATCATGGGGAAATCGGAAAGCAGGTTTAACAATAGCAACTGCTTGGGCAGCATGGGCAGAAAGTCGATAAGCAGTGAACCGATAGCCACGGCATAGAAGTTTCCAAAATTACCGACCAAGGTGGCCCGGATATATTTGAGGGTGTTGGCATGAGTTTCTCTTCCGAACCGGATTCCATCCACGATCACCCTCAGATCGTTTTCCAGCAGTACTATATCTGCAGTTTCACGGGCAATGTCAGCAGCGGATTGCACCACCAAAGAGACGTGAGCTGCCTTGAGCGCGGGAGCATCGTTGATCCCTTCACCCAAAAACCCCACCGTATATTGTAGTTTGAGCATTTCGATCAGATGTAGTTTTTGCTCCGGAGTCGTGCGGGCAAAAACTCTGATCTGCCCAACTTTTTGAAGCTGCTCTTCTCCTGGCAGGGCCAAAAAGGCAGAGGCATCCATCACTTCACCAGAATGTGTGATCAAGCCAGCTTCGCGGCCCACGGCTTCAGCTACCAAGAGGGCGTCACCGGTGATCATAGTGATCTGTACATGCAGTTCCCGAGCAGCTTTTACCGTTTCTAAAGTAGTGGGTTTGAGGCGGTCAATGAAAGATACAAATCCGGCAAACCTCGTTTCAGAGCCATCGTTGTAACTCACGCCCAGAACCCGGTGTCCTTGCCGTTCCTCAGCGCTCAGCCATTCTTCGACGTCATCGAGTCCGGGTAAATTTTGTTCTATAAAGTATTCCGGACTGCCCCGGCGGATGTGAACTTTGGTGCCATCCCCGGTTTGAAGCACAGCCCCATTGCTGCGCAGGGCCGGATCGAAAGCCTCTTCATGAAGCAGCTTGAAGGTAGCCAATTGAGCCCTCAGCTCTGGAGTTAAGGCATCTTCCAGGGCTTGGTCAAAGGGCTCAGGAATCTGTTTTTCCAGGTCGTGGGCGGCTAATCTTGCGAGCAGCAGGGGATCATATTTCGTTCCCGGTGCTTGCCGACGATTAACCAGAGACAGCTTATTTTCCGTGATAGTGCCGGTTTTATCTGTACAGAGAAGATTCACTCCCCCCAAGTCCTGCACAGAAGACAGGCGTTTGACGATCACGCCGTGCTTAGCAAAACGCAAAGCCCCGCGGGAAAGGGAAAAGGTGAGTACCAAGGGCAGCGCTTCGGGAATCACGGACACAGCCAGTGCGATGGCAAAGATCAGGAGGCTGGTGATGTCAGTTTTTCCTCTATTGATCAAAAGATTGGCTATAACGATGAAGGCGAGGGTCACAAGCGTGGTGCGCAGGATGAATTTGCTGATGCGGTCTATGCCCTTCACCATTTCGCTTTCCTGCTGCACTTTAGAAACGGTGGCAGAGATTGCTGCCAGACGGGTAGAGGTTCCAGTAGCCGTGACTTCCGCCAGCGCATTGCCCCGCACGATCACCACTCCCTGCAGCAGCTTATTGGCCTCGTCTATGGTCTGCCCCGGTTCCAAGGCTTTTTTGTGCACCGGAATGCTTTCTCCGGTGAAGGTTGTTTCATCTACCATCAGGTCTCTGGTTTGGAGAACCAAAGCATCTGCAGGAACTATGTCCCCGGCCTGGAGCTTGAGGATGTCCCCAGGAACGATATCAGCGGTGTCCAGTTCCATGTCTTGACCATCCCGACGTACCGTGATTCTGTTGATCAGAAAGCTTTTAAGACTGGCTACAGCTGAATTGGCCTTGTATTCCTGAAAGACATTTAAAGCCGTCCCCAGGACGACGAAGAAGAGGATAAAAGCCGCATCCAGAGGTTCTCCCAGCATCAAAGTAACCGCTGCGGCAACCAGCAGTAGAATATTAAAAATTCCTTTAAATTGACGTAAAATCAATTTCAACAGGCTGAACCGACTTTCCGGCAGGGCGTTTCTGCCATGTTTAGCCAGAAGTTCAACCGCTTCGGCGGTACTTAGACCGTTCAATTTGCTCATAATATATCCTTTGGGAACACTTTTCCCGCTAAGCTAGCAGAGGTTTCAACACTTGCTTTTTCTGCAGGAAAAAAGACCTGATTTTTATATGAAGTTATAGTGACAATCATATATGAATAGGCTGGGGAAATGTCAAGCGAAAAATCCAGGAACAAGATTTGTCTTTTAAGTATCCAGGAACACCAACGGCAATATCCAGCTACTCTCTTTTCAGACTATAGATCACACGTCGATCTACCCTTAATCAAGCCTTAACTATTAAGGCTTGATTAAGGGTAGATGAAGAAGTACTTGACAGCCTGAACTGAGTGAGGAATATCGTACAAAAAACAGGAGGAAATGATGAAAGCATATGTAAAAGCAGGAATTAAAGGCTTTTCCGGCAAACTGGACGGAGCCATATACTACTATCACCCCAAGTTAAAGCGAACCCTGATGCGCCGCGCTCCCAAGATGCCGATCCAGCCGCAAAATCATGCTTACCGGGATATCTCTCGCCAGATTAAGGCGATAAACCCCAGTGAGGCCTATAGAAATGACTTTCGTATGTACTTAAGCTCGCTCATGGATAGAGACGATAGCGTGCGCCTGCCGTCCTGGTATAGCCTGTATATCAAGATGCTGTGGGCGATGCAGGCCAGGTATCCCCAGCAGGTGAATCTGAAAACCATTACCAGAGAGCAGATAGTGGAGCAAAATCTGCCCTGCCGCTCTGTAAAGGCCGCGGTGGAGGATAAGCTCTTGCCGCAAATTCCGGGATATCAGTATCTGGATAGAGAGATTTGAACACGATTAAGGCTTACTTTCTCGCAG
>CAXZAB010000127.1:0-6905 GCA_964293715.1 uncultured bacterium
TAACTCGTAACTCGTAACTCGTAACTCGTAACTCGTAACTCGTAACTCGTAACTCGTAACTCCCAACTCGTAACTCGTAACTCGCAACTCCCCAAGCACATGCAGGCATATCGATATAAATAGAGTAGAAAAGACTTGACAGATTGAGCCAATATTATTCTATCGACTGTAGAAAGATAGATTACTCACAAAGGAGAAAACATGGAAGCCATCCCGCTATTGACCTTAAAGCGTTTGCCACAATACCTTGCATCGCTCAACCGCTTACAGAAGACCGGCCTGAAAATGGTCCCGGCCACGAAGATTGCGGTATTTACTGATGTCCATGTGACTCAGGTGCGTAAGGATTTGGCATACACCGGAGTAGTAGGAACCCCCAAAGTAGGGCATAATGTGGATGAGCTTATTGCAGCCATCGAGCACTGCCTGAATTGGAATGATGTTTCTTCTTGCTTCCTGGTGGGCGTAGGTCATCTGGGCAAAGCCTTGATGGGTTATTCCGGTCTCAACAAAAAAGGTCTGCGTATCATCGCTGCCTTCGACAATAAGCCTGATTTGGCCGGTACATACTATCAGGGGATTCAAATTCACTCCATGAGCAAGATGAGCAACCTCTTATCACGTATGCATATACACATCGGAATCTTGACTGTGCCGGGACAAGCTGCACAAAAGATTGCCGATGAGATGGTGGCCAATGGTATCATCGCGATCTGGAATTTTACCCCTACCCGCTTGCAGGTTCCGGAACATGTTTTTGTAGAAAACATCGACATGAGTTCATCCCTGGCTGTTTTGTCCAGACGTGTAGCAGAAAGCTTACACCAATCAAACAGCTGATTCAGGCCTAAAATTATCAAAAATTTAATAAATCCAAAAAAACAAAATAAAATACATAAACAGGAGTAACAATGAGTACGCAATACTCTGCAGCCCACAGCTTCAACAAAGTAATGGAGATTTTGGACCGCTACGACCGTAGCGAAACCAAGATCATCCCCATACTGCAAGCAGTCCAAGAGGAATACCGTTATCTTCCTCAGGAAGTGCTCACTTTTATCGCAACCTCTTTGGGTGTATCACCCGCGAGATTATACGGTGTAGCAACATTTTACAGCCACTTTTCCTTGGAACCCAAGGGAAAACACATTCTAAAAATGTGTGATGGCACAGCCTGCCACGTGAGAGGCTCTATGAAAGTGATAGACGCCATTCGCGACCGCTTAAAACTCACCGATAAGAAGATCACTACAGACGACATGATGTACACCTTCGAAACCGTATCCTGCCTGGGAGCCTGTGGTTTGGCTCCGGTGCTGGTGGTGGATGACGACATTCATGGCCAGATTACTCCGCAGCAAGCCCTGGCCTTAATCGACAAAATAGACGCAGAGGAGAAGGAAAATGCCTAATCTGGAACTTATTCGGGAACAATACAATTCCGCCCGCGCCCTGTGCACAAAAAGAATCGTGGTTTGCGCCGGTACCGGTTGCATCGCCAACGGCTCTTTGAAAGTTTTTGATGCTCTGAAAAATGCTGTCGCCTTAAGCGGCCTGGAAATAACCGTATCGCTGAAAAGTGACAAACCCGAAGAACACAAGCATCACGATGTCTATATGGTAGGCAGCGGCTGTCAGGGCTTTTGTCAGGTCGGTCCGTTGGTAACCATCGAACCTAACGGCATCATGTATGGCCATGTGAAGCCCGAGGATGCAGAAGACATCGTAGCCCTCTCCGTGGTGAAAGACGAAGTGATCGAACGCCTGCTCTATCACAATCCAGAAGATGGTACCCCTTATAAAGGTGTGAAGGAAATTCCTTTTTACACCAAACAGATGCGTACTGGTCTAAAGGATTGCGGCAACGTGGATCCTCTGAACATCAGTGAATATATCGCGCACGAGGGCTATTTTGCAGCCCGTGACGCCTTTACCAAATACAATCCTGAAGAACTCTGCAAGTTTTACCAGGACAGCGGACTGCGTGGACGTGGCGGTGGCGGATTCTCTACCGGGCTCAAATGGAATTTTGCCCGCTTAGAAGACAACGAGAAGAAATATGTGGTGTGTAATGGTGACGAGGGTGACCCCGGTGCCTTTATGGACCGTTCTATATTAGAAGGCAATCCTCACAGCGTGATCGAAGGCATGCTGATCGCTGCCCGCGCTATCGGCGCCAATGAAGGCTACGTCTATATGCGTATGGAATATCCGCTGGCCATCCAGCGCATTCGCAAAGCTATAGAAAACGCTGAAGAGCTCGGTATCCTGGGCGACGACGTCTTTGGTACTGGCCAGAGCTTTCACACCAGTGTGATGGAAGGAGCCGGAGCTTTTGTGTGCGCCGAAGAAACTGCACTTTTGGCCTCAATCGAAGGCAAACGCGGGATGCCGAATCCCAAACCGCCTTTCCCAGCCCAGAAAGGCCTCTTTGGTAAACCTACCATCATCAACAACGTGGAAACCCTGGCTCTGGTGCCCGTAGTGATGCAACAGGGTATTGAAAAGTTCAGATCGGTAGGATCAGCCAAGTCTCCAGGAACCAAAACCTTTGCCCTCACAGGACACGTGGCCAATACCGGACTCATCGAAGTTCCCTTTGGCACCACCCTGCGTAAGATCGTATTTGAGATCGGCGGCGGCGTCTTGGACAAAGACGGCAAGATCAATAACAATGCCTTCAAAGCCGTGCAAATTGGCGGACCCAGCGGCGGTTGCCTTACCAGCGAACACCTTGATTTGCCTATAGACTATGATTCTCTGGGCGCGGTGGGTGCGATGGTCGGCTCCGGCGGTATGGTGGTGATGAACGACAGCACCTGCATGGTGGAAACAGCCCGTTACTTCATGGGCTTTACCCAAAACGAATCCTGCGGGAAGTGCGTGCCCTGCCGTGAAGGAACCCGTCAAATGCTGGAAATGCTGGAAGATATCTGTGCTGGCGAAGGCACTGAAGAGACTCTTGAGCTCTTGCAGGAAGTAGGCGAGACAGTGAAGCTTGCCTCTCTATGCGGCCTGGGCAAAACTGCCCCCAATCCTGTGCTCTCTACCCTGCGTTATTTCAGGGATGAATATGAAGCACACGTGAAGGCCAAGTATTGTCCTACCAAGCAATGTAAAGCTCTTACCCCCATCTCTATCGATCCGGAGCTCTGCCGCGGATGCACCCTCTGCAAAAGAGTCTGCCCCGTAGGCGCGATTTCCGGTGAAGTGAAACAAATTCACGTAATAGATCCCATGGTCTGCATCAAATGCGGTGCCTGCATCGCAGTCTGTAAATTCAAAGCCATCAGTTAAGGGGAAAAATAAAAATGGAAAAATATGTATATATAAACGAACGTCCTGTAGTGTGGGAAGGGGAGAAAAACCTCCTCGAACTGGCCCGAAAGGCCCACATCGATATTCCCACTTTCTGTTACCACAGTGACCTTAGCCTCTACGGCGCCTGCAGACTTTGCATGGTGGAAGTGGAAGGCAGAGGTTTGGTAACCTCTTGTACTACCGAGCCTTTTGAAGGCATGAGAGTGAAAACTCACACAGAGCAGGTTCTCAAACTGCGTAAAACCATCGTGGAAATGCTGCTGGCAAACCACGATCAAAACTGTCCTCAATGTAGCCGTGCCAGCGATTGCAAACTGCGTGATATCTCAAACCGTCTCAATATCGATAAGGTGCGCTTCCGTCAAACCCGCGAATTCGTAAACGTGGATTTGGGCAGCGATTGCCTGGTTCGGGATCCCAACAAATGCGTCCTCTGTGGCGACTGCGTGAGATTCTGCGATGAGATTCAAAGCATTGGCGCCCTTGATTTTGCCGGCCGTGGGCTGGAAGTCAATGTAGCCTCTGCCTATGGCAAGAGCCTGGCTCAGGTGGATTGCGTAAATTGCGGCCAATGTGCTGCTGTATGCCCCACCGGTGCCATCGTGGTAAAAAGCGATATTCCACAGGCTTGGGAAGCCATTCACGACCCCAAGAAGACAGTGGTTGCACAGATTGCTCCGGCAGTACGTGTAGCTCTGGGTGAGATGTTTGGTATGGCTGCAAATGATATGACTACCGGTAAAATGGTGGCAGCGATGAAAATCATCGGCTTTGACCAAGTCTATGATACTTCCTTTGCCGCAGACCTTACCGTGATAGAAGAAGCTAATGAATTCATCGCCCGCAAGACCAAAGGCGAGAAATTACCCATCTTTACCTCCTGCTGCCCGGCTTGGGTGAAATTTGCCGAGCAAAGCTTCCCTTCTCTTTTGGATAATCTGTCCAGTTGCCGTTCTCCGCAGCAGATGTTTGGCGCGATTGCCAAAGAACGTTTGCCAGAACTGCTGAAAGTGGACAAGAAAGACCTCGTGGTGATCTCCATCATGCCTTGCACAGCCAAGAAATACGAGTGCAAGCGTCCGGAATTTACCACCGATGGTATCCAGGATGTGGATCTCGCGCTCACTACTCAGGAGCTTGGCCGCATGATCAGAGAAGCAGGCATAGATTTCGAATCTCTCGAGCCCGAATCCTTTGATCTGCCGATGGGCTTTGCCACTGGCGCCGGAGTGATCTTTGGCAATAGCGGCGGTGTATCCGAAGCTGTACTGCGCTATGCTGCGGACAAATTCGATATCCCCGTGCCGGAAAGCATCGTGCTGCAAGAAGTGCGTGGAACCTCAGGGCTCCGTGAAGCTACTCTGGCAGATGGCAACCTGAAAATTGCTGTGGTGCATGGCCTGCGAAACGCTCGTGAGCTTGCCGACAAGATTATTGCCGGAGAAGTCCAGTATGACATCGTGGAAGTAATGGCTTGCCCCGGTGGCTGCACAGGCGGGGCCGGTCAACCTATAGTTACCACCCAAAGACAGCGCAGGGAACGTACTACAACCTTGTATCATGCCGACAAAACCATGCCTATGCATCGCGCTCAGGACAACCCCTTCATCCATGAACTCTATGATGTACTCCTGAAAGAGCCGAATAGCCACAAGGCCCATGAACTGCTGCACACTGCTTACAGGCATCGCAAACGCATTGACGATGACGAACTGAGTATCTCCACCGGAGACGCCAAAGATCGTTGCCAAATCCGTGTCTGCGTAGGCACATCCTGCTATTTGCGTGGGGCTCAGGATATCTTGGCCAAGACTCTGCAATTGGTGGAAGAAAATGCCTGGGGCAATTACTTTGATATTGCCGCAACCTTCTGCAGTGAGCAATGTGACAGGGGACCGAACGTGACAGTAGGCGACAAGATGATAAATCACGCCAAACTGGATCAGATCAAACAAATGGTTACCGAAGAAGCAAAAAGAAGAATCAAATGAAAAAGATCCTGATTTGCATGGGAAGCTCTTGTTTCGCACGGGAAAACAGAGAAAATCTCAAGCTGATAGAAGAATTCCTGCGCAATCATGGAATAAGTGACAGCGTGCACATTGAAGGCTCCCTCTGTATGGGCAAATGTGCCGAAGGTCCCAATATCACCATTAACGACAATGAGTATCACGGAGTGAAAAGTGAAATGCTTCCGGACATACTCACGAAAGAGCTGTTAGAGATATGAACAAACCAATATACACCGAAAAGACCGAGTGCCAGGACTGCTACAAATGCGTGCGGGAATGCCCCGTAAAAGCCATTAGGGTGGTCGATGGCAGTGCTGAGGTAATGCCGGAAGCCTGCATCCTCTGCGGCCGTTGCACGGAAGTGTGTCCCGTTGGTGCTAAAAAGATACGGGATGATCTGGGCGAAGCGATGTTGCTCCTAAAACAAAAGAGCAGAGTGTATGTATCCTTGGCCCCTACGTTCAGGACCGAATTTAAGGGACTGGACAGTGCCAAGTTGATAGCTGCCATCAAAAGCTTGGGTTTTGCCGGTGTATCAGAAACAGCGTTGGGCGCGCAGGAGGTTTCAGCCTCCTGTGCCCAACTTCTCAGAGAAGGCGAGAATCCTTTGTGGATCTCGTCTGCCTGCCCCAGTGTGGTGCATCTCATTGAGCAATATTATCCGCATCTTGTTCCCAACATCACTCCTGTGATGTCGCCCCTACAGGCTCATGCCAAGATGCTGAAGCGGGCTATTTCTGAAGATATTGGGATAGTGTTTATCGGCCCCTGTGTGGCCAAAAAGAATGAAGCTGAAGATCACTTTGATGTAGCGCTTACCTTCACCGATCTCAGACGCTGGTTCAATATCGACAATATCGATTGGACTGCTCTGGATCTAAACCAAAGCTTCACCCTGGGTGCTGCTGAGGAAGGTGGCCTGTATCCCGTCGATGGCGGTATGATCGAAGGCATCAAATATTACAATCCTCCCGAGAATACTCTCTTTATGAGTTTTTCCGGGGTGGAAGAAGTGGTGGAAGCCCTCGAAGAGCTGGATCTTGAAAGCTTCAATTGCCCTGTTCTGATCGAAACCCTGGCTTGCATGGGTGGTTGTATAAATGGCCCCGGAGTAAGCAAACGCGGTGGCACAGTGCATAAGCGTTATGATATCAGAAGGCTCACACCCGCTGCACCGGATGCACGTGAACCCTTAGAACTGGATATTGCAGCCGGTTTCCACGAACGTGAAATCAAACAATATACCTATTCAAAAGCTCAAATTGCCGAAGCTCTACTCAAGATTGGCAAAAAGAGAAAAGATGAAGAGCTGAATTGTGGAGGCTGTGGCTATGATCCCTGCCGGGAGTTTGCCGCTGCCTTGATCGAGAAAAAAGCTGAACCGGCGATGTGTGTCTCTTATCTGCGCAAGCTTGCCCAAAACAAAGCGGCAGCCTTGATCAGCGCAATGCCTTCCGGAGTGGTGATCGTGGATGAAAATCTCAAGATCATCGAATCCAGCCGGCGTTTCGTAGAGAGAATCGGTGGCGACGCCAGCATCATCTCAGAAGCAGATCCGGATCTTGAAGGCGC
>CAXZAB010000128.1:0-6900 GCA_964293715.1 uncultured bacterium
TATCATTATTCTTGAGTTTTAGGTTCTTCTTCGTCTGCTACCGAGAGTTCTTCTGCCTTTTCTGCAGTCTCGGCAGGAAGTTCTTCCTGTTTTTCTTCTACAATCTCTGTAGTGACTTCTTCTGCCCTTTCTTCAGGCTCCGGGTCCGATGTTTCGGCTTCAGGAGCTTCAGTTTCGGGTTCTTGCTCTACCGCTGCTTCTGCTAATTGCTCAACATTTGGAACCGATTTGAACTCTGATCCGTCACCAATGAACTTAGACTCTTCTACTTCCACTTCCTCAGCTTTGGGCTCTTCTGCTACTTCAGCTTCTACTTCCACTTCCTCAGTTTGAGGCTCTTCTGCTACTTCAGCTTCTACTTCCGCTTCCTCAGTTTGAGGCTCTTCTGCGGGACTTTCTTCAGTAGCTTCAGCAGCTTTTTCTTCTTCCTGAGCAGTTTCGGCAGGTGCTTCCTCTGTTTCCACAGTTTCGGCTACGGGCTCTTTGGCTGTAGCTTCAGCAGCGGTTTCAGTGCTTTCAGGTTTAGCTTCTTGTATTTCAGGTTTGGCTTCACCTTCAGGGTCGGCTTTCTTAGCCTCAGCTTCAGCCTTTTCTGCGGCTTTTTTAGCTGCAGCTTCGGCTCTTTCGGCTGCTTCATCAGCGGCTTTCTTGGCTGCGGCTTCGGCGGCTTGTCTTTCTCTCTGCTGTTTTTCAGTTCTTTTCTTTTGCAATCTGGCGATACGTTCACGCATATACTGCTCGTGTATGGCCACATATTCTTCCTGCAATTTTGGCTCGCGGGAGAAGAAGAAAGCTTTTACAGAAAGGATGAGACGGCGATTTTCCATATCCAGTTCGATCACTTTCAGGGGCAATTCTTCACCCACATGGAAAGCATCTTCGCTGTGTTCGAGTTTGGACATAGCCAAATGTGAAATCGGGATAAATCCTTCTACGCTATCATCTTTGAGCGGGATATCCACCAAGACCCCTTTGGGGATCAATTTGGATATCTTACCGAGTACTTCGGAGTTTACGGGAAGCTCTTGATTCAAAGTTGCCCAAGGGTCCGGAGTAAGCTGTTTTACGCCCAAGGCGATACGGTGCTGGACTTTATCTATAGAAAGGATAATGGTCTGCACTTCCTGATTTTTGCGGAATACTTCACGTGGGTGATAGATGCGCTTAGTCCAGCTGATATCCGAGATATGCACCAGTCCGTCGATTCCTTCTTCTATTTCAATGAAGGCACCAAAGGTGGTGAGGCTCTTGACTTTGCGATCGAGCACTGTCCCGATGGGATAGCGATCTTCGATGGTAAGCCAGGGATTTGGATCCATCTGTTTCATACCCAAGGATATACGTTTGTTTTCTTTATCCAGATCCAGGATGATGGCATCTATGGTATCACCATTTTTCACGAATTTGCGGGCATCGGTGATCTTCTTGGTCCAGCTCATCTCACTGATGTGCACCAGACCTTCCACTCCGGGTTCCAGTTCCACAAAGGCTCCGAAAGATTTCACACTCACCACTTTACCGGTGATGCGGGTTCCTTCCGGATATTTGATTTCGATGTTTTCCCAAGGATGGGGTACGAGTTGTTTTAGTCCTAAAGAAATTTTATTGGTTTCAGGATCAAAATTGATCACTTTAACTTTCACTTTGTCGCCGATGGCAAGCATTTCTGAAGGGTGGTTCAGCTTACCCCAGGACATATCGGTGAGGTGGAGCAATCCATCAATGCCACCAAGATCGATAAAAGCACCGTATTGGGTGATGTTTTTCACTTCACCTTCGAGCTCACAATCGATCTCAATCCTGGCCAGCAAGGCTTCGCGTTTGACGGCTGCTTCTGCTTCCATCACAGCGCGACGGGAAATAATGATATTGCTGTGTTCTTCATCGAGGTTCAAGACTTTAAATTGCAAGTCTTTACCGATGAATTGGTCCAGGTTCGGGATGGGTTTGATAGACATCTGGCTGCCGGGCAGGAAAGCTTCTATGCCATACACTTCCACGATCATACCACCTTTGACTCTGCGGCGGATTACACCAGGTAATACGCTGTTTTCTTCAAAGGCTTTTTTGATACGCTCAATGTTTTCCTGATAATCAGCTCTCTTTTTGGAAAGCTGCAGGCGTCCGTCACCGCTTTCAATTTTATTGATGTAAACTCTGATGACGCTGTTCTTTTCAGGTGGACCGCTATAGGCAAATTCCGAGATCGGGATCACGCCTTCGCTTTTGAATCCAATATCCACGCGGACTTCTTTGTCTGAGACGTCCACGATGGTGCCATCGATAATCTCTCCTACTTTGAAATTTGAGAAAGATTCTTCATACATGTTGAGCATATTTTTATGCTCTTGCTCTTCCGGGGTCAGCTCAGCTTTAGGTTCTTCCACTGCTTCTTCAGCTTTTTCTTCGGATTCCTCTGCTTGAGGCTCTTCTGCCTCAACTTTGGGTTCTTCTGCCGCTGTTTCTTCAGCTTCTACCTTGACTTCCGGTTCCTCAGCTTTAACTTCTTCGGCTTCAGCTTTGGGCTCTTCCTGAGCTTCTTCGATGGTCCCTTCCTCTTCGGCCTTTGGCAGCTCTGGGGTTGAATCTTCTTCAGCCGTTACTGTCTCGGGTTCTTCTTGAGGTTTTTCGATTACGTCTTCTTCCTGATTTTCTGTTATAGCTTCTTCAGGTTTCGCATCCACTTTAATTTCGGATGTTTGTTCTTCCAATTTTGGCTCTTCTTTCTTTTCGAGCACTGTTTCTACTTCTGTTGATTTCGACGCTGTGTCGTCTCCTTCGATTTCAATCTCAGATTCGACTGGGTTTTGATCATGATTTAACATGATTCCTCCTTAAACAAGGGAATATTATGAATACTCGTTGCCAAGTCCTTATTCCCTTTTATTTTTAATATTTTATTATAAACTTTTAAAATCCGGTCCTCGGGAGTGCTGGCACCGGCGGATAGGCCTATGCGTGTTTTCCCGGCTACAGAGTCTGGAGTCAATTCATCCTCAGTTTCAATGTGCAAAGTTTCACAGTATTGGCTGCAAAGGCTGGCGAGCATTTTGGTATTTGAGCTCTTGCGCCCTCCGATCACGATCATGAGGTCGCTATCCTTTGCCAAAGCCGCACTGGCATTTTGCCTTTCTGTAGTGGCCAGACATATACTGTTATACACTTTTAGTTCCAAAACTCCAGATAATATATCACAAACCAGTTTATTTAGATTCTCGATCTTCTGTGTGGTCTGAGATATCAGGCATATTCTTTTGTTTTTAATGTCATCAGGAACTTCGCCCGGAGCTATTACTCTGGTCTGCTTATTCCCATAGCTCATCATACCTATCACCTCAGGATGCCTGGCATCACCCAGGATAATGACTTCATAGCCATCTTTGATCGCAGTTTGGATCAGTTCATGGGTGCGGCTCACATAGGGACAAGTGGCATCTATAATGGTATTTCCCTGGTTTTGTAAAATCTGTAAATCCTCACGTGTAATACCGTGAGAGCGGATTATCACCATGCTGTTGCGCACATTTTTGACATCTCTTGCCACCAAGATGCCCTGCTCCTCCAATTCTTTAACGAACTGGGGATTGTGGATAAGCTCTCCGATGCTATAAACGACATCTCTGCCTTTTGCGGCATCCAGAGCCATCTGGATCGCTCTGCGTACTCCAAAGCAAAAACCTGAGGGCGCTGCCAAGCGCAAGATCATAATTCAGCAATCCTTTTTTGATAATGCTGGTAAAGCTCTGTGACCTGGCCTTCAATGCTGAGCGGACCGTTATCCACTTGAATGGCATCTTCTGCCGGGATCAGCGGAGCCAAAGCTCTGGACGAATCTGCCAGATCGCGCTCTTCAAGCTCCCTTAAGACCTCTTCAAAAATTGGATTGAGCCCTTTTTTCTTAAGCTCCAAAAAGCGTCTTTGGGCTCTGACCTGCACCGGGGCAATCAAAAAAAACTTGAGCTCGGCCTGCGGGAAAACCACAGTTCCGATATCTCTGCCATCCAAAACCACGCCACCCTTTTTGCCCATTTCACGCTGCAATTCCACCATCTTGGTGCGAACTACAGCCTTTGAGGAAATGGCCGAAGCCAAAAGAGAAATATCCGGTTCACGGATGGCTGCAGACACGTCTTCTGAGCCCAGCAAAATGATATTGCCCTGCTCCGACTGTTGGATGCGGATCTGAATGTTATTTATCAATTTTCTGAGAGCTTCAGCATCGTTGATATCGATATTCTGGCGCTTGGCAGCGAGGGCACAGGCGCGATACATCGCTCCTGTATCCAAGTATAGATAGCTTAGTTTACGCGCCAAAAGCTTGGCGGCAGTGCTTTTACCTGAAGCTGCCGGACCATCAATCGCAATAATTATTCTTTTCATAGTTTACATTCATCTCTATAATACATCATTTAAAAAGCTTGGATAGGAGTCAACACTTTTTTCGCATATTTTAAAAATCCCGAAGTTTGGGAAGCATATCTCTAAGCAAGGATTCTATCTTATCATCCTTCAAGTAACAAGCCAGCTAATAAATATAGGGTTCCAGGCTCGTAATACCAAGGTTTCGGGACTTGATCTCAGTATTCGCCATTTTTACAATCCCTCAAAATATAGACGGGAATGATATTAATTACTTTATTGCAGGTATTTAAGCAATCCGAGGCCGAAACAGCTCTTTGATTCCTTCTTTACAAGATTATTTTACGGACTTTAAGCTTGATTATTTAATGAGTATAAACCAATACCATTGAGCAACATACACCGCTACACCAGCTTCGGATTTTACAGATATCACAGGCCAAATGCTTATTTGCAAAGAAAAGAGTTGACAGGAAAAGCAAGTTCAAGCATAGTGAACATATGTTCATAAGAATGATTCACGGATGCGTGAGGAAACTCAGTCTAAAGTAACATAAAGTTTTATAGAGTGAAGACGAGATTTTACGATGTGTTCCTTAGCAGCCGCATTTGGCACAAAGCTAAAGACCCCGTAAATAAAGATATAAACCAACAAGATTAGAGGAGGTACACATGCCTGGTTTTGATGGAACAGGACCCTTTGGCGATGGCCGCCTTGGAAAAGGAAGAGGTAATTGCCGGTTCTCCCGCAGATCAATGGATACTAACAGGAGAATAAACGATACAGATAACAGAGGTTTTGCCAATAGTGGAATAAGGCTCTTGGCAGACACTTTCAGAAATTTAATTACTAATAAAAATAATAACAAAAGGAGGTAGAAATGCCTGGATTTGATGGAACAGGACCCTTTGGCGATGGACGCCCCGGAAGAGGCGCTGGCCCCTGCGGAAGATTCGGAGTCTCAGCGAGACCCGGAATGGGACGTGGACGCGGACGCGGATTTGGCGGCGGATATGGCTATCGTAATCGTGGCTATCGCTGCGATGCACCGGTAGGCTATGACTATCGTGAACCCGTTTACAATTACAACAAAGACGACATGATCGCTCATAAAGATGAGCTCGAAAAACAGCTTCAATGGCTGAACGATCAGCTTTCAAAAGACGAAAGCAAGTAATATAACTTAAAGAAGCAAAGCGGACATTCCAAAAAACTCCGTTTTGTGTAAAGAAGAAGGTGGCGTTTACGTCACCTTCTTTGTTTTTAGCCTATCCGGCAATGTTTACCAGAGCATAAAGTCTCTCATAGCTTCATTGTGGGCGAAAACGCTTTGGGCAAAAGTCCTTTCACTCCCCAGTACACCCAGACTCGCACTTTTCTGTCAATCACGGTTTTGACATGTTTTCGACTCGAAATCCACTCGGGGCTTTGAGTCAACTCGAGTCGAAAGTATGTTAAAATCAAATGTAAGAAACCAGCAAGAGCTGAGGCTGAGCAGTCAAATCTATTCGATCCGTCTGATCTGGATTTTATATAAATAATCAAAAAATGAGAGGCTCCCGGTTTGGGCTGCACTTGACAAGTATCTCTGATTACAAATGATGGTTTTAATAATAGAAACAGTATGTGAAAGGTGAGGATGCAAACAATGAATCTGACCAAGAGGCCGAGATGGCAGCGATAGAATTTGGACATTTAAAGAAATTCGTTTTGAGGGTACCTTCTTTGTATTTCTGCTCTATCCGCCTTACTTCTCTTTGTACACAAAACTGTATGCAGTGCAGTATTCCCGCCCAATCCGACGGCTCTTTCATCGAGCTTGAACATTTTGAAACCATCCTGAAAAAACTAAAACAGCACGGCAGCAAACGGATCACTTTAACCGGAGGAGAGCCGGGAATCCACCCCCATTTGGAGGAGATATTCCGCCTTCTGGCCAAATATGAATTCACCAATACGGCTCTGCTGACAAACCTGTATTATTCTGAAGATCTGCAAGATAAAGTGATAGACTTGGCCTGTAAATACGAGATTGGGATCAATACTTCCTATGATGGCTTGGCCGGGGTGGCAGATAAATTGCGGGGCGCCACCGATGTGCAAAGCACAGTGGAAAGAGGAATGCACAAACTCAATGATGCCATAGCCCAAGGTGTCTATACTCATCGCCCCACCGCCACAGTGGTGATCTCACAGCTCAATCTGCATCAGATACCTCGCCTGATTGAGCGGATCAAAGACCTGGGCTGGAATCTAAATATTGATATGTATCGCTATAGCTCAGATAATCATAGAGAGCTAAACGAAATGAAGATAAAAGATCATGATAAACTTCTGGAGCTTGTGCCCCTCATCCAGCAGACTCAGCATCTTAAAACACCCCTCTGGTATTATGAAGGCTGGAAGAAACAAAAACAAAAGCAGTGTCCTTATATGATCTCCCCCACTTTTGGCAGCAAATTCTTTATCCATGAAAATGGAGATCTGCATACCTGTCTGCATAAATCCCTGGGCAATCTCTTGCAAGAAGAAATCAAAGA
>CAXZAB010000129.1:0-6894 GCA_964293715.1 uncultured bacterium
CAAAGAAAGGATGGTCTTTCCCCAGGCTGAAATCCGCCGCGTGGCTTTCCTGCAGATTGGTCACCGTCTCGTCATCACCGATCAGATAAGGGGCAAAATCCAGTTCGTGATGGCGGCCATTGATGGCAGAGAGGATGTTCTTGATATTGGGTTGCAGATCAAACCACTCTACGATAAACTTATTAGGGTGCTCTGCTGCAAATTCAAAAAAGTGGGAAAGCATCTGGTGCTCCAAAACTGAGGAGGGCGGGAGCTCTTCTTCTGCGAAAGCATCGAGGAATATTTGAGCTATGAAGGAAGGCAGGTAAGCAAACTCTTCAGGGGTGTCCAAATTCGGACTATCCGCCTTGTGCCGCAAGAAATCAAGGTACTTGACCCAGTATTCACGGCTATTCAGGCCTTCAGGATTAGGCTGCTTATCGTGTCTTTTGTATAGCTCCAGGAGCAGATTGGAAATCTCATCCGGCAGATGCAAGAGCTTTAAAAGGTCATAGTCCCCTTTACTGAGCTGCTCTACAGCCTCCACCCGGAAAAGTTCTGGCGTAATGGCCAGCTTGCTATCATCCAATGAGATGGTAGGCAGACCGGCGATAAAGTAGTAGTATTGCCGTGCCATGATCAGCTATCAAAGAGGATCTTGGCAGTACGGGGGCGCAAATAGTTTTTGAATAGTGCGGCAAAATCCTCATCGGTGAAACTGAGCTTGTAACTGCCGTCGATGGGGGAGATGGTGAATCCGGCTTTGATCTGAGGACTAAAATCGATCTTGAGTTTGCCATCAAAGCTGGATTTCAAGGAGCCCAGAAAGGCCTCATCGAGTTTCTTTTGCAGATCCTCTGAGATAATGATACCGGCATCACCCTTTTTCCAACCTGCCAGAGAATCTTTGATCAGGGTTTTGACGAAGTCTGTATCCTGAAAGCTCTTTTTGCTGGCTTCATCTATATTCACGCTTAGAATAAGATCGGTAATCTTTTGTTTCAAGGAAGTGATGCTATGACTGCCTGCCATTTTGAGATCGCCCTCGGTGTTTTTCTTTAGTTCCTGGGTTTTCCTTTCTGCCGCTTTGATTTCTTTTTCAGCCTGGGCTTTGGCATCTTCAATCATCTTTTCGGCATTTGCTTTTGCCTTGTCTAAAATCTTTTCTGCTTCGGTATTGGCTTTGACAACACCCTCTTCATATACTTTTGCCAAAAGGTCTTGCAGCTGGTCGCTCATAGTTATCTCCATTGTTTTCTTCTTTGTGTCAAATTATACATCCGGCCCCTTTCTGTCAATCAGTTTATCCGGATGCCTCTGTTTCACTTACTTTTTAAGATGTTCATGCAAAAAGTCGTGGTACTCTTTATTGTTAAAGACCAATTCATCGTGGGTTCCCTTGTGCGTATGCCCATTGGTATCAATGAAAAGCACGGTATCTACATAACGTAAGGTAGATAGCCTGTGTGAGATCACGATGGCGGCAGTTTCAGGATAATCCCGGTTGATATCATGCCAGAGTTTCTCCTCGTTTTCAGCATCCAGGGAGGCTGTGATGTCGTCCAGAATCAAAAGTTTCGGGCGTTTGATCAAAGCCCGGGCTATTGTAATACGCTGCTTTTGTCCCCCGGATACTCCCAGTCCTCTTTGACCTACAGTAGTCTGATCCTTAAGAGGAAAAGCCTCAATCTCATCTTTTATCTGCGAGGCAGCCAACGCGATATTGTATTCCTCTTCAGAGGCCTGGTCATTGGCCAGCATAATGTTTCCTTTGATGCTGCCGCTAAAGAGCGAAGGCTCCTGTGGGACGTAGGCCACCATTTGGCGCAGACTTTTGATATTGATGTCTTCCAGATCTTCGCTGCTGATGGTAATCTTGCCGCTATCCGGCTTGATCAAACCCAGGATCAGATTGGCAATGGTAGTTTTACCGCTACCTGTAGCGCCCAGAATTAGCATCTTCTCTTTGGGACCCATCTGGAAGCTCACATCCCGGATCACTTTGGCATCCTTCTCTGGATAGCTGCAGTTCACATGCTCAAAGGCGAGACCACTAAAGGAATCCATTTCCTTGCCGTATTCTTTGTCCTTATTAAAGGTGGGGTGATCTTTCATCTCTTCCAGGCGGTCGATATTCACAAAAGCCTGTTTGCCGGAAACGAAGAGCTGCGGCAGATCCAGGAGCGGGAAAATCATCATGGAAAGATAGGTGTAAAACAGGAAGAAAGTACCCACTGAGATTTCACCCTTCACAGCCATATAGCCGCCAAAGAGGATCACTCCGATCTGGGCAAAATAGTCTATATACTGATAGATGAGGGTGAGGAAAGCGTTTAGCTTCACCACGCTCATTTCGGTCTTAAAACGCTTGGCCAGAGCTATTTCAAAGAAGCGGTTGTACTTATCTTCGCTCACGTAGGACTTCACGATCCGGATGCCGGAGAAGCTCATTTCCAGTTGGTTGTTGATATCCGAGATTGCCATTTGATTGCGCGCAAAATTCGTATAGAGCTTTTCTGAGGTAAAGTAGAAGGCCACCATCATCAGAGGCAGGGGGGCGATCGAAAGCAGAGTGAGCTTGATATTGATGCTAAACATCACGATCAAGGAAAACATAATGAGCGAGAAGGAATTGAAAGCTCTGAAAATACCGCTGCCCATAAACCAGCTAATCTTGGGATATTCCGAAAGATCGTCTGTGAGTCTGGTTACCACATCACCCGTGCGGAATTTCTGGAAGAAACGGTAATCCTTTTTGGTGATCTGCTTGAAATACTGCATCCTGACGGTATGTTCAAAGCGCAGATTTACCCAAGCCCGGAAACAGGGATAGAATCCGGTGAGGAATTGTGCCGCACCTATCACTATAAAGAGCATGATCACCCGTTTTACTTCCACCATCGGAGTGGGGTAGAGCTCCGGTTTGGCGAGGATGTCTCCCAAAAGATCGATCATGCGTTTGAAGGCATAAGGATAGGCAATCTGCACTGCAGAAGAAGCCAGCGTGAACAGCACCATAATCAAGACAAACCACTTGTGCGCCTTATATTGATCAAGAATCCATTTAATATGCTTATTCATTGTCTTCCCTCAAAAGCTGCAATTCAACGAGCTTGCGGTAGTCCTTGCTTTCCTTCATCAGGGTTTGGTGATCTCCGCGGGCAGTAATTCTGCCTTCGTTAAAATATAAGATCTCGTCTGCATCCAGGACGGAGGTGAGCCTGTGTGCCACTACCACTATGGTTTTGCCGGAAAAGACTTCGTTCATGGTGCGTTGGATGCGGGCTTCAGTCTGAGGATCGATCGAGGCTGTGGCTTCGTCCATGACGATGATTTCGGCATTGAAGGCCAGAGCCCGGGCAAAGGAAATGAGTTGTTTTTCGCCTTGAGACACGTTTTGCCCGCGTTCGGACAGCTCGGAATCCAGACCTTCGGGCAGGGCTTTGACGAAGTCTTCCATCTGCACGATATTGATGGCATCCTGCACTTCTTCACGGCTGACTTTATCGTTATACACCCGCACATTTTCCAGGATCGGCCCGGGGAAAAGGAAGACATCTTGCAGGATGAGGCCAATTTTGCGGCGCCAGGCTCTGAAATCCAGACTTCGCATTGGCACGCCATCGATCAGGACTTTGCCCTTTTGCACGTGGTAAAAACCGCATAGCAGGCTCACTGAAGTGGTCTTGCCGCTGCCGGAGGGACCTACCAGAGCGATCTTCTTGCCTTTGGGGATGGTAAAAGAGACGTCTTGTAATACCCAATCCTCATTATCATAGGCAAAGCTCACGTTTTCAAAGCGGATATCCCGCTCGAAAGTGGGCAGTTCTGTGCCTGTGAAGGTCTCATCCTCGGTGCCCAATTCGGTGAGCTCCAGGATTCTTTTTAAAGAGACGAAGCTCCGTTGCATTTGCATAAAGTTTTCACTGAGGTGCATCAGTGGCCAGATCATACGGTAGATGTATTGGATAAAGACGACCAGGGTGCCCAAAGTGGCAACTCCTGCGATAATCTTGGGTGCAGTGATCATGATGACGACCACCACAAAAAACACGTCGAAGAGAAACATAAAAAAACTCTGAAAACCGTATTCGATAAAGCTCGTTTTCACTTCTATGCGCTTCTTGTCTTTGGAGGCAAAGGCCAGATCATCGATCACCCGTTCTTGCTGGTTCAAAGCCTGAATCATCTGCATACCCTGTACGTAATCTGTGACCTTGGCCGAGATGATCGCATATTTTTCCCGGATTATCAGGAAGAATTTGGAGATGTATTTAAAGACAAAGGAATATCCTATGATGCTCACGACTACGATGGGCATGATGTAAATCGTGGTTTTCCAATCTCTTATCATCAATACTATAAACACTCCTACAAAGAAGAGCAGATTACCGATGATGGTGATGGAAAGATCGCTAAAGAGCACCTTCACGCGTTCGCTATCGCTTTCTACCCGGGCGATCAGCTCTCCCACCGGTCGTTTATCAAACCAGCCTATGGGCAGCTTGAGCAGATGGCTGAAGACTTCGCCTTTGAACTTGGTGATGATTTTGATCCCCAACCGGCTGAGCAAGACGATCTGCAGATAGGAGAGCAGACCGGAGACCAGCACCACTGCGATGAACATAAAGCCATAACGGAACATCTCCGTCACATCCTGATTGGGAATGCTTTTGTCGATGATCAAAGACAGGATGAGGGGGTCCACCAATCTCAGAGCCGAGGTGACCAACATTGCTATTAAACCGAAGACAAGCAGGCCCATATCCTTCTTTATAAAAGGATATATCAGTTTCAGGTAGTATGAGATTTTTGGTTTTGGCTCTGACATTAAGATTACCCGTAAGACTTTAAGACCAAGCAGCGGCTGTAATTTAGCAATATTTTTAGCTGTTAGATTTTAAGATTATACCAGTCCGATTTCCATTGAATCAGCCGCAAGACCTCATTCATAGAGCTGGGGCTGGGCTATAATAAACATCAGCAAAGAACAAATCTGGATAAAAAAAACACATTGGTCGGGATGAGAAGATTTGAACTTCCGACTTCTCGGTCCCGAACCGAGCGCGCTCACCGGACTGCGCTACATCCCGACCGTGTTTTGTCACAGTTATTTTATTGACGCATTAATGTCAAGATTATTCTTTGCCGATAGCCCTCAGCAGTTTCTCTGCTTCCTCACTGCTGATTTTGCCAGATTCCAGCATATCCAGTATTTTGAGCCTGCTACGTTCGGAGATTTCTTCTTTTTCTTGAATCTTTCTTTCAGCCGAGAGATAGGGTTTGATCAGAGGTGAACTTACCACTTTCTTTACGTAATCCTTGATTGTGTCTGTATTAAAGTGCTCCTGCTTGAGCTCATCAAATTCGGCTTTTACATTTTTGAGACCACTTTGGACACCATCATAAATCTCGGTGCCCAGATCTTCCAGCTTGCCCAGAACCATAGTCTTGGTTTCGCCAAAATCGAAGTTTTCACTGAGCTCTTTTAACTTTGCTATCGCAGAATTGACCTTTTCTTTGATTATCTCTTCATTGATGGAATCAGCGGCCTTTTGCAGTGAGGCGACCACTTTGTTGGCCATCTCCACCACTTTGTCTTTCTCTTCGCTCGTTTTGGCGTTTTGGAAAGCTTCCTTGAGCTGATTAAAGCCATTTTTGATAAAGTCCAGATTGATATGGCCATCGCTGGAGAGCTTGATCAAGCCATTTTCGGTCTCAATGCTGATCTTGGTAATCTCTTCTCCTTCATAGAGATGTTCTATCTTAAAGGTTCTGTCGTCCTTGATCTCTATGGCACCGAGCTTGGACTTTAGATTTCCTCTCTCGCTCTTTGCTTTCAAAACAAAACAAAAAGCCAGCGGCAAGACCAGATGCACTATGCCATTTTCGGTTATAAACTTAAAGTCTCCACCTTCCACCGGCTGCGTCTCATAGTAGATAGGTCCGTTTTCACTTTCCACTTCCACTTTCTTATAGCTGGCCAGACGTATCTTGATGGGTCCATTTTCGCTTTCGATATGGATGCTTTCGCCTGAAATATCTTCGGCTGAAAGGGGGCCATTTTCCAGCTCGACAAAGAGATTGCCGGCTGAGTTATGGATTCTTATGGGGCCATTTTCGTTTTCCAGATGCATGTCGCCTTCACAATTGCGCACCGATATAGGAGCGTTTTCACTTTCGATATTAAGATCGTTTAGGAGGCCGGACAGGCTGAGCGGCATATTCTCAATCTCGATTTTCAGCTGTACAGTGGCTGGCACCTTCAGCTTGATCTGCGAGTTCTTAGCATTGTGCTCCAGATATCCTATCTCATCTAAATCCAGCTTTAAGGTTCCATCCTTAAAATCTGCTGTGATATAATCTTTGAGGTCGAAATCTTCTTCATCTTTTTTGAGGCTTAATTCCCCTTCCAGGACCACAGAGTCTCCGTCACTGGCTTCGATAGCCATTGGTGCCATATGGTTTTCCAGTTTAATGGTGATGAGCCCGTCATGTTTCCACTCTTGTTGAAGCGTAATTTTTGTCATTTTATTCTCCTTTTTGAAATCATATTGAGGGCTTCATCTACATCGATGAAACCTTCGTCCAAATCTGCCAGGATATCGGTAAAATCACTTTCTGCAATGGGGTGACGAGTGATTACCTGATTAATCTCTGACAATCTGTTTTTGATAGTAGGGTACGAAATTCCCAATCTCTTTTCCAATTCCTTCAGATTGCCTTGCACCAAAAGGAAGAGCTTGATAAACTCCAGTTGAGAAGCGGAAAAACCTTCCAACCAATTTTTCTGAAATCTGCCCCGAAAGCTCACATCACACTTGGGGCAGTGGTACTCACGAATTTCTAATTCATGATGACACATAGGACAATTTGCTAAATTCATGTAACCACCTCGATAATCTTAAAGTCATA
>CAXZAB010000130.1:0-6866 GCA_964293715.1 uncultured bacterium
TTGGCCTTCCAGGGCTCTTGGGCACGGTGTGTAAACAGCAATTTTTGAATCTGTTCTCTTAAAAGCTTTTGACTGAGCTGGGGATCCTCAAGTTCTCGTAAAAGAGGTTCATAGATTGAAGGGGGAATACGTTGTTCATACAGCTTTTCGATGATGCCGCGCTGGCTTTTGCCCCTCTCATAAAAGCTGCGAATGAGGATTTCGGCAAAGCGGGTATCGTCCAGATAGCCTTTATCCAGACAGAGTTTGATGCACTTGTCTATGATGCTTTTGTGATAGTCCTTACGGCCCAGAAAAAGGCGGCATTGGTGTTCACTGTGTTCCGCTCTGGCCAGATATTCCGTGATTTGCCGCCAGGCCTTTTTCTCAAGATCTGAGATCAGCTTCTGAGCTTCTTCCTGGGAAATCTCCAGTTCATCGGCAAGCGGATACAGTTTTTGGAGGGTCCTGAGGCTCAGAACCCCCCAAATTTCGTCATTCAGGCTTAGATAAGCCGTGCGTTCATTCTTCTTCTGGTACTTCAGTTTCATCATGAACTGGCGGATCGGTAAATTCTTCCGGTGTCAATAATTTACGTAAGGTGTCCTCAATTTCCTTCATCTGTTCAGGATTCTCAGTAAGATACTGTTTGGCCTTCTCTATACCCTGACCAATTTTGTCATCATTATAGGAATACCAGGAGCCACTTCGTTTCACGATGTCCTTATCCACTGCCATATCCAGAAGGATGTCCAGATGTGAGATGCCCTGTCCGAAAATGATGGGAAATTCCACATTTTTGAAGGGCGGAGCGAATTTGTTCTTCACCACTTTCACTTTGGTACGGGCTCCGATGATCTGATTATCGGCTCCGGTATCCTTGATGGCACCGCCATAGCGGATTTCCAGGCGTAAGGAAGAATAGAATTTCAGCGCCACTCCACCGGTGGTGGTTTCAGGATTCACAAAGGCGGGAACGCCGATCTTGATGCGGATCTGATTGATAAAGATCACCGAGGTATTGCTTTTGGAAGTTATGGCCGTCAGCTTACGCAGAGCCTGGCTCATCAGCCGGGCTTGCAAGCCCACGTGGCTATCTCCCATATTACCTTCGATCTCCTGTCTGGGTACCAGTGCGGCCACGGAATCTATGATAATCAGATCCACGGCTGAACTGCGCACCAGGGTTTCGGTAACCTCAAGCGCCTGTTCTCCCCCATCCGGTTGAGAAAGCAGCATATTATCCGTCTGCACACCCAGGCGTTTGGCATAGGACACGTCCAGCGCATGCTCGGCGTCCACAAAGGCTACAGTGCCGCCCAATTTCTGACATTCTGCGGCAATATGCAGAGCGAGAGTGGTCTTGCCACTGGCTTCAGCGCCGTAAATTTCGATGATCCTACCTCTGGGAATGCCACCGATGCCCAAAGCGATATCCAGATTGAAAGCTCCGGTGGGAATTACTTCCACGGCTTGGATCGGTTTGTCACCCAAGCGCATCAGAGTGCCCACACCGAATCTTTTTTCAAGTTGAGACATTGCGGTTTTAAGGGCTGCAGTTTTGTTTTTATCAAGCATTATACCTCCGTATATTTTAGCTTATATTGTTCGATTATATCGTATCTGGGGCCTTCCGGACGCAGCGTACTGCGGTACAGGACAAGGGTATCCCAATAAAGTTCTTCAGTTTTTATTTCATGAGCCAGGACAGCACGTTCAAAGTTCTCGCTTTGGGGAGCTTTGATCCGTCCCAGGGTGATATGCAGTTTCAGTTTTTTGGCATCGGCATCTATACCCATTTGACGCATACTTTTCAGCAACTGCCGGTTCAAAAGATGCAGGTCTTTTTCATCGCCGCTGAGCTGTAGCCATATCAAGCGAGGCGAGCGGTGAGGGAAAAGATCCACGCCTTCTGCTTTGAGTTTCAAGGCGGTGAGCTTTGCAGCATGGACTAAGATCAGCTGTTTTAAGTCCTCCAGCTGGTGCTCTGCCACCTCGCCGATGAAATTCACGGTGAGATGCAGGTTTTCCGGAGGCACCCAAGTAATTCCCTTATGCTTTATACATTGCAAAGCGTCAAGAGTTTTTACCAATTGCGGACGCAAGGAAAGAGGTGGTTCCAAGGCAAGAAATAGACGCATCAGCGTTTGTATCCGATATCCAAAAGGAATCTCTTCCTTTGAGTGATATCTGTATCCAGCTCTACGCCTTTTGGGGAGAAACCATCGATCACGCCCAATATGCCACGTCCCTGACTGGTTTCCGCCAAAATGACTTGCACGGGATTTGCCGTAGCGCAAAAGATGTTCACTATCTCACAACAGACTTTTATCGCGGGCAAAACGTTGAGCGGGAAAGCATCTCTTAATACAATGATGAAGCTGTGTCCAGCGGCTACCGCGCGCATATTTTCCACTGCGATCTCGATCAAACCCGTATCCGTGCCATCTTTGCGGATCAGGCAGGGACCGGATGCCTCGCAAAAAGCCAGGCCAAACTTGATGCCGGGAACGCTATTTATCATCGCCTCATAGAGGTCCTCTACAGTCTTGATAAAATGGCTCTGCCCAAGGATGATATTGCAATCTTCAGGAAACTTTAATTGCTGTATTTTTAATTCCATGTGATACCTCGTCTGGCATATTATATTAATTCATGAGAAATAAATATGCCCCTGCTGTCAAGCTAAAATGTCTGAGGGAGACATGGCTATGATGAGTTCCCGCATATTGTTGCAAACGCTTTTTCTATCGCTCTCAAACACATGAGATTAGGGCTTAAGTTTGCCAAATTGATACTCCCCAATGGAGACTGTTCAATTCCTCTCCCCAAGTCACGCTACTTTCTTTACACTTTAAGGAGAATAAGTGGCCAAAGCCTATTCCAATGCGTATTATCCAGGCATAATACCTGAAAAGCGAGAACGGGACGCTATTTTAGACATCAACTTGGGATGCACGGGTTTAGCTGCTTAGTTTGAAAGAGAGTCTTTTTCATCCTGCGGATAAACCAGCATTCTTGGGTCCTTTCTCATTTGAGAAACTTGATCACATATCTATCTACCCTTAATCAAGCGTTAATTCTTAACGCTTGATTAAGGGTAGATAAAGATATGATCAATGCCCTTTGGTGAGGGAGAAAGGATCAAATATATGATTTGCAATCTAACGACGCCAGGAACATTCACCTTTGCTTTGATTTAATCATCATCCACGTTCACGTAAACATCCTGGAAATCTCTTGCTTTTTTACTCATTTTGACAGCTCGAAATACTATAAATTGGGCACAAAAAAAAGCACAGACAGGATATTTGCAAAAAGATAATTTCATATGTTATTAACTATAATTATTGTTCATATAGGGCATCTCACAAGCTCGTATTTGAACGTATAATGCTGGACGACAAAAATGCTGTGTCTTGCATGATAAACTATCCAAAGGCGCCATGTCAATTCTGAGGAATGGATTGCAGGAAGGGTGGCTCGCCCACTTTTTAGACTATTGAATCAGCTAAGTTATTGGAGAATAATCGAAACTTGTTGAACAGTCTCCCCCAATGACATCATCCTGCCAAAGCCCTGCTTGAATATGCTATAAATTGCTGATAGTCGTGATTAAACCCAATTAATGCAGTAGAGCCCCGTCCCGAAAAGAAAAGTCACAAAACGTCAACTCGTGTAGTGACCATAAACCAGCTAAGTGCTTGCATAGCAGGTGTGTAACTATTCAAAATGATAAAGATCGGTTAACCGATACCGAAATCGTAACAAACGGCACATTATATGGCCAAAATATTGCAGACATCATCGGATCATATACTCTCGAATCTACTCCGTACGGACATATTTGGGTTCCTGATTATTTTGATGTGACTGAATCTGACTTTACTGCAGAGAACAATTATACTCATACCATTTATTTCGAAGCGCTATATACCCTTCCTGTCGAACTCAGCAGCTTCACTGCAGTCCTTACTTCCGATCTGTTTGTGAACGTAGCTTGGACCTCCGAATCCGAAACCAATCATGCCGGATACAATGTCCTGCGTAGTGAAGTGCGTGAGCTCTCCACCACGTTGCTAATCAATAATGGCATGATAGACCAAGGAACTGCCACTGGTACCCAGATGAACTACCTCTTTACAGATACCGAGGTAGGTAATCAGCTTACTTATTACTACTGGCTGGAAAGCATTAGCCTTGATGGCATAAGTGCTTACTATGGTCCGTTGATGGTCACAATCTCTAACGGTGGCGAACAGCCTGAAGTTCCCAGTATTCCTTTGGAAACCAAGCTCTTCTCCGCTTTCCCGAATCCCTTCAATCCTTCTACAAACATGCGCTACAGCATGAAGGATGCTGGAGATGCCCGTCTTGAGATTTATAATACTAAGGGTCAGCTGATCAAAAGCTATCAAACAAGCCATAGCCAAGCTGGTTATTACCAGATCAATTGGGATGGTCACGATACAAACGGTCAACTTGCCGGCACCGGCGTGTACTTCTATCGCATGACAAGCGGTAAATACACAGCCACCAAAAAGATGGTCTTAGCCAAATAATTCAATTAACAAAATCAATATGGAGCTCCCCAAGTGGGGGCTCCTTTTTTGTTTTGTCTGGAAGGGGGATTTGGGCTGATGAATTGGAAGTAGATCTGATACCTCATCATTAGTAACGTGAGATCGAGTATGCAGTTCATGCGAAAGATCGGTATTTCTTTATCTACCATGTTTACCGTAGGTGTTACAGCAACTCCAGACGACTGATTTCAGCCTTAATCTCAGATATAACTTCACTGTTCACTATTACCTTTTTACTACCTTCTTTTTGGGAGTATACAAAAAACACTTTCCCGTGATATTTGCTCGTGAATTTTTTATGGTTTTGCTTGTGCATATTTATCCATTGGTAATCATTTAAAGTATTGCCTGTTATCGGTTTTATTTGAATGCCAATGTAGATATCATCTTTTACTTCAATAAAAAAATCCACTGAAAGATTCCGATCCCATGAATCAGGTGCAGGCTTTATTGGACGTCCGACACGCTTTTCAAGAATGCCGTATACTGTTTTAATCTCCGTTTGATAACCTTCAAAGGTGCGGTTTATCACAAGATTATATACGTAGTCAATACACTCTTCAAGAGTAATCTCTTCCAGCTCCTTGCTAACTACTTCTGAGAGTTTAACGTAAAGCCTTTCTCCAAGTTCAACAAGATACTCAGGACTGATCTTACAACCGTCTTTCTTTTTTTGTTCTGCTTCTCTAAAATAAAATTTTACCCAGTCTTCATGAGTTTTTGGAGCACATCTTCTAATCAATTCTGAAGTTTTCCCGACGCTTGCAGCTTTGTTCAAGCCCCAACGATTCATAGCATAATTCAAAAGTGTTTCATGATTGTAACGGTAATTCTCGCCATCCCTGCCTCTATGCCAGTCTTGCACTATTCGCCTCTTTAAACCTATTTAAATGTTGGAAATTAACGCTTTCATCTACATCCACCAAACCTTCTTTAATAAGGTGCATATTAATAAAAGTCTTGTTCTTCATATACATATAACACAAAAGGGTATCGCTTGCATCATACATAATGCTATCAAACTTAAGATAAACCTGTTGACCTTTCAGCTTTATTGTCAAATACTGTATAGCTTTATCTATGCTTGATGGTTTTTCTTTTACACCCAATAAACGAACCATCAGCCCATTGCTGAGCAGAACAGATGAGGGGGAAACAATGTCCTTTACATTATAGTATTTATCCGTATTCTTCTGGTTTTTATCAATTCGAGATCCAAAAAACAATTTCTTAGGGTCAGTTTTTTTGTCCAAGTTATGGGGGTCTGAGAACTTATAAGGCAGAGCAGCCATTAGAGAAGGAACGTCAACTATTGTTGAATCAGTCTGGAACTCAATTGTATTATCAAAGAACTCCATCTGTGAGGGTGAGAGTCGTTTCTTGATAATTTCAATATATTCGGGATTGATCTCATAGCCTATAGAATTCCTATTTAAATGCATCGCTGCTAGATTGGTAGTTCCACTTCCTGAGAATGGGTCACAAACTGTTTCTCCATAAAAACTGAACATTTTAATCAGGCGAGAAGGAAGCTCTTCCGGAAACATAGCCATATGAGCATCCTGCCGAACTCCCCCGAAATTCCAATGACCGCTGAAGTATGTATTCCATTCTTCCTTGGTAAGTTTTGATCTTTGTTTCTGATCTAAAGTAGGCTTTGGAGCTCCTCCCAGTTTTTTGAAGAGTAAAATAAATTCATAATCTATCTTGATTATTCCGTTTCTAGGGTAGGGGTAGCTACCCATCACAGAGCCTCCACCACTGGTGTTCATCGTAGTCTGCTTTTGCCAGATAACTGCTCCCATATAATCAAAGCCCAGGCTTTCACAGCACTTAATAATCTCTGTTCGTATTGGGATTACTTTATATCTTCCGTAATACACCGATCGCGCAAATTGATCCCCGATATTAACACATAAACGGCATCCTTTGTGCAGGATACGATAGCATTCCTTCCATACCATACTGAGACTATTGATGTAACTCTCATAATCCTCATGAAATCCAATTTGATTATCTGTGCCATAGTCTTTTAACTGCCAATAAGGCGGAGAGGTTATGATCAGATGGACAGCCTCATTTTTAATGAGGCTCATCTTTCGGCTATCTCCGCAGATTATTCTATGTTTTGTAGTCACCAGCTCCCCTTTATCAAAGAATTACGCCATTCAGCGTTCATAAACCACATGGGATGATATGGATTAGATTCTGTCAAGCAAAAACATTGGAAACTCATACTTCCTGCCGCGGAGACTGTTCAATTCTCGTAACCAATCTACGCTGCTTCCTTCACTGTAGTAGAGA
>CAXZAB010000131.1:0-6780 GCA_964293715.1 uncultured bacterium
AGTTGCGCTTATGTTTGTAAGCTCGGTGAGATTATAATACTCACTCACGGTTCCGGTAAGCAGTACCATATCACCTGGTTCCACGTGGTGGCTGGCATTGCCATTAAACACATAAAGTCCGCTCCAAGGGCCCCCTCCGGGATCGCCAATATAAATGGCTGAACCAGGGTTTTTGGCAGTCACGATACCTTGAACGGTAACGGATTGACCGTTATATGGTGAATCGCCGTTCGGATTAGTTGTGTACTGAATATCATAGCAGCTTAGTTGTGCCATGAGCCCAAAAGAAAAACTCAGGACCAGAATGGTCAAAATGATCGCTTTCATCTCTCCTCCTTCGTGGAGCTTTTGTTCTTTGGTTAATAGTTTGTGAGCGCTGGATTTATGTCAAGATTTTTAATCACCGGGCCTTCCCCAAGAGGCCATACAGCATTCTATAAGCATATGACACTATTTCATCAGCAGCAGCTTGTGAATCTGGCGGCTGTTTCCCTGCTCGATTTTAGCAAAATAAAGACCGGAACCGAGCAATCTGTCATGATTATCAGTCCCATCCCAGCTTACGGTAAGCTTGCCGGCAAGCATCTGTTTGTTGAGCAATTCTTTAACCTTTTGTCCTTTGATATTATAGATTGTCACCAGCACTTTCCCTTCCTTGGGCACAGTAAATTCTATTGAGGTCTTAGGATTGAAGGGATTAGGATAATTACGTATCAACCCGGGCGCTATACATTCCTCAAGATTATCCTCATTATTTACTATCGCATCGATTTTGGCTCTCACCACGCCTGTGGGCCAGGGAATAAGGAAACAGCCCGGTTGATAGAAGCACAAGTTTTCTCCTTTCAAATAACCCAAGAGGAGGAAATCTGCATCGAGAACGCATGAATAGGCCCAGTCATTGAACATATAATGCCCGTGTCCATCATAACTGCCATTCCCCGGGGAAACAGCGGGAGAAGATGTAGTTTGAGTAACTACAGGATTATCCGGATCGGTAGTATCGATAACCGTGCAATCTTCATCACTATTATGAAGAATAACGTCATCAAGGATGAAAAGTCTTCCTGCATCCAAGCTCAATTCATTCAGATAAGTTAAAGAATAGTCTGGCTCAATGCGGTAGAAATACATGAGGTCCCCTTCATCCATGGTAGGTCTGTATGTCACTAAATGATTCGTATCATAAAAACAGGTGTTTGTGCCGTAATTAGGTGTAACTGTCTCAGACTGTAGCACTATGCCTGGCGGGGTTAGTTTGTAGATGTATATCCGCCACTGTCTGTTTATGTACCTGGTCAGGGACAATAGATCTCCACAAACAGTAATGCCGGCTGCTCCGGAAGGATTAGGCATACTCCATGTACGTGAAATTCCATCCTCGTCAAATCTTACTACCTGCAAGCTTTGGGACTGGAAAGCAATCCTGTCTGTCCCATGTATATTGGTGTTGTAAACTTGGTATCCAGCGTTAGAGTAATCCAGGAACTGCTCTGTTTGCAGATCGAATATTTTACATCCAACGTTTCCGACCACGGCATACTCTGACAAGACGAGATAGCGCCCGAGAACCAACGCCCTAAATTGATAGCTTGAGGACTCATTGAGTATGGCCTGGACATTCAATTCGCCGTCCAGAATCATAGAATGATAGGATCCTGCAACAAAGTAACCGCCTGTAATCGGAAACAAGCTATAGTTATTATTACCAACGAAGTTCACGCTATCAAGCAGTTGCCAATTACCCAGACCTGAATAAAGGTACTTTTCTATCTGCCAATCCCCGGACCAGCTAAACTCGCTGTTTTTTCCAGTTACACAAATCATATTATCGGAGTCCACGGACATATCAAACTCGCTTCTTAGCTCTGTGGAATGCAGCAGAGCTAAAGTAGGCGCGCTAATATCTGAAAGATCCAAGCGGCCAAACCGGAATTCTTCCTGTCTGTCGCTGCAGATAATATATATATTGTTTTCTATGGACATGGCATAGTGAATTGCAAGCTGCTCCAACCCAGAGACATATAGGGGGTCCGGATACAGAGTGGGAGTGTCTGAAATGTATAATGTTCCATCGCGTCCGATATATAAATAGTGTCCATTCAGATAGTAGACCCCCGTGTATTTGGCTCCATACCAGTCTTCAGAATCTATAAAGATACTGGAAACCAGAAACGGGGAAAGCTGGTCGCTCACATCCACAATACTTCGACAAAACTGATCTTCCCCGTCGAAGTGATAATTGACACTTTCAATGATTAATACGCCATTTACAAGTGCAAGGTAGTGGTATACAATAAATTTTGCAGTATTATCAGCCAGATCGTTTAGATCCGTACTGCTGAGGAGATGCAGACCATCACCGGGGTCATATGTAAAAATATCAAGAATTCCGTATTGTGTAATGGCAAACAGCGTGTCATCATTTCCCTTTTGAACGCCTACGTAGCGCTCAGTTCCGGGGATGTCTTGTTCAAAAACAATTTCATTTCCTGCCAATGAAAAAACCTTGGATGTCATCCCCATTAAGGAAACATATTTTCCGTCTGACAAGGACTTTGTATGAGCTGGGCTTATGGGTGTATTTCCGAATTCGACACGGTCCAGTACAGTATATGACAATGTAGCGTGCTGACTCAGAAAAGAGAGCAAAAAAACCAAGCCAAGTGTCAACTTGATGGACACTGTCTTTTTATTCTTATTCATCTTAGGCTCTCCTTATTGTGTCTCAAAGCATGGGCTAAATTCCATGTATGTTTATCCCGGTAGATTAAGAACGTTTTCAGGTTCTCACTTCTTTCCATCTATCTAAGGTAAAGGGGCTGATTGCATTTTCTTTCGGCTGTGCTTTTATTGTCAAGCTGTTTTTGGGAAAGTCACGACTTACAAGTTACGAGTCTGGTGTAAAGAGCGCTTCGGCATATAACGAAATATATTTAAAAAGATAATGGGGCACGGCTGTTATAGTCGTGCCCCATATTTTAGGCTTTGTGATGCCTGGAAAGACTCCTGTGTAAGGAGGCTTTAAAGCATCCTATAGTCATATGACATTATTTCATCAACATCATTTTACGAGTTTCTTTATGGTTTTTCGTGCTCAGGCGATAGAAATAGATACCGCTGGTAACTGCTTTACCGCCATTATCTGTGCTGTCCCAGATCAGGCTGTTTCTGCCGGAACTGGCCACACCGTCGAAGAGAGACTTCACAAGCTGGCCTTTGACATTATAGATATCCAGTTTGGCCGTGCCAGGTGCAGTCATATCGAAGCTGATAGTGGTTTCAGGGTTGAAGGGGTTGGGATAGTTTTGATTTAAGATCCGGGTAATCTGAGGTACAATGCCATCTGCATTAGAAGCGGGGAAAGTAAGCTGCATTTCAGCAAACATCACAGTTCCGCCATCGTTGACAGGGTGAGCAGGCAGGGCAATTGCATTGGAACCCCAGGTGTTATCATCGTAAAACAAGAGACCGAATTTTCCTAAGGTTCGACCCTCAGAATCTTGTCCGGTGGTGATAACCTTATCGACAGGATACACCCACATGGGCTTGAGGCCTGCTAATTCAGGGGTATCGACTTTGTTCAGCACGATAGGCTCGCTCCATTGTGCACCATTGTCGTTACTCACTGCGATATAGATTTCAGGAACATCGGCATAAGCGGCAAGTTCCGGATATGAATCCGGGTATTGGTTGTAGTGACGGGCACGATTAGAATCCTGCCATACTGCAACCATCAGGCCATCATCATTGGGTTCGCTAACTCTGACACCATTATAATGGAACATCATAGCATTGTCGTGCATTTCATCATTCCAATGCGGGAAAGGCCAGATTAATTCCGGATCAATATAGTATTGACCATCTTCATAAATCCACTCTGCTTCGCCCCAAGGCTCCTCTATATCCCAAGGTGTGTAAACCTCGTTATAGTCGTCTGCCGGATTCTTCTGCGGATAAATTTCCGAGATGGAATATTCTTCGGTTGCGGTATCAAAGATCACAGCCTTTACAGTGTGGAAAGCTGGGAAATAGGTGTTCTCATTGGAGTTTACCGAATACAGAACGGGGAAGATGATTTTGCCATCGCTTGTGGTAACTGCATTTGAATGGCTGGAATTGACTATGTCCCAGTGGATTGGACCGTCAATATCAAGGTAATTGCTTCCACCAGGATCTACAGGATTCCAGGTAGGGATTTCGCTATAATCCGAGATGCAAGTCCAGGTGCCTTCACCATAATTGGGACACATAAAGACATCCAAATGCGGCTCATCAAGACTGAAATCATCAGCACCGCGGGTTATGCGGTAACCGGCATAATAGATATTACCCAGGTTATCGACGTTAAGAGTGTAGCTGGGACGACGGAAATCACCTTGGGCGTGGTTCCATATATCTAATTCGGGAATAGAGGTGTAGCTCCACGCCAGCTCTTCTGCTGCCTCAATCATTGGCCCATTGAAGTCTGCATAAGCAATAAGGAGGTTCTCGCTGGGATCACCACTGAGAGTGTGAGACACATTATTACGAGCACCCACATAGACTCTGCGCATTCCAGCCGTCGGGGAGGGCCCAATCTGAATGGTAGGCCAGATGAAGGCATTGTCAGAAGAGGCTACCACACCATCAAGCAAGACATCCAAAGGATTGTCTATGACCTGTATAATTTCATTGAAGAGGCCGGATGATTGATAGTCCGGGCCAAAATAATAGGCATCGGTCGTGAACTGAACATCAAGTATGCCATCGCCATCAGCATCTGCATGCCAGGCATACATTGGTTTTGAGCTGACAGGGTCTACGCCCAGATTGGGATAGCCTTCCGCATTTGTGACCAGGCTGATCTCATTCATGTTTAAGATATTGCCGGTAGCATCAAGATGCGCGTAAAACGTGCGGCGCGTAGCCGCGGTTTCGGCAGTGCGTCTGGCATGAAAGGTGATGAAATATCCACCATGTTCGTTGGGGATATTCCGGATGGGAAAACCACTATAGCTTCCGATCATGTAATCGTAGAAACTTTCTACCAAAACCATGGGAGCTGTGGTAAATTGATAAGCAGGCGTAAAGCGATCATTACTGACCAGTTTACCCCGTGCAGGGGATTCAAGTGGCTTCTTCACATGATCAGGCTGCATTGTGTTGGCATTTACAGCAGTAATTACGAAAGAAAGGCATAATACGAGTAAGAGAACTTTTTTCATTGTTCCTCCATTTTTATCTCTTGGCTTAGGTCTCAAAGCTTGGTAAAATTTCCAAGTCATATTTTTACGACTATTTTAGAACGTTTTAAGTTCTCGTTTCTTACAATTCTTTTGTGACCAAACAGCTAATTACATTATTCTTCAGCATTGACTTTTTAGTCAAGCTATTTTTTTGATAGCTAGCCCTTGGAAACTTAAGGTAGCTCTACTGACACGAATTTCATAGCTGTGGTTAAAGGCTCTTCTTGTCACTCTTAAACGTTGCAATATTTGTTCCAATTCTTGTTGTGTTAATAGTCCCCGGTTCCAAGCAGAGCAAAGAGACCGATAATGTAAGGCTCTCTTGTAAACTTAGTGGATAAGCCATATAAATAAGCTGAACGAATATACCGGAGGTTCAATCTGGATTCGAATATCTCACTTAAGGAAAAGTGTTATCTGTGCGGATCTCTCAATGTCCAGATTGGTGAAAAGCTGTTAGGATTGCAAAGCTATCCCAAGTCGCATCTTGCAGTGCCTTTGGTGCATGACATATGCCAAATATGCAGTAGAGATAAGAGGATTTTTTCCTGCTATCTCCACGGCATCTCTACTGTATGCCTCAAGCAACAAAGGAGGTATGATGGGCCTTGGAAGAGTGACGTCTCATAAGAGGTGTCACAATTCAAGACAGTTGCAAGCGATGATAGGGCTGGCTTTAGGGCTTGTGAGAAAACTCAGTAAGTTCTGGGTACCACCCTATATGTTACGAGGAGATTGTTAAATTGCAGGCGTATCGCCTGCAGAGCACGGGACCTGCTCCATTGCAAGCAAGCCTGTGGCACTTTTATCAAGGCCTGTGGCCTTGTTCGATGCGAGACGCATCGAATCCAGTATTTTCTCACAAGCTCTGAAGACAGCGTTACGGTGGAAACCCCAGCTCCTCCCTGGGTCATCAAGGTGACCAAGGCAGAATCAGCAAAACTCTTCTTCAGCGGATCGTATTCCAAAGTAAATATCCTAAGCATCTATGATCCTGTCTGTTCGATATCTTCTTTTCTTTCCGAAAGAAAAGGAGCAAAAGAAAACCTGTCGTGCCCCATGCCGCATAGCCACCTTCGCTCCCTTGCTGCGCTGGGGGGAGCTACGGTGGCTATGCTTAATGCACTATTCATTTCGAGCCTCCAGGGTAAAAAGGTAATAATCATAAAAGTTTACAGACCTGCCCTGCAGAGCCGGAAGCCGAAGTTGCCGTAGCTGCCGTTCTGGTAGTAGTAGTACCGATACGCAACCCGGCAGTAGATGGCACTATCGTCCCAGTAACCGCCCCGTACCACACGGCCCTCCCCGCTAGTGGGACCTGTCGGATTGTTGCTTGGACTGCTGCTATAATAACTATCTTCATACCAATCCCAACACCATTCATAAATATTGCCGCTCATGTCGTAAAGACCAAGCGCATTGGGGGCTTTGGTGCCAACTGGTTTTGTGCCATAGGGGTCATCATTGTCAGAATACCACCCCACAGCATTTAGATCATCACTACCGCTGTACAGATAATCCGGATTATTCGACCCACCCCGTGCCGCATATT
>CAXZAB010000132.1:0-6723 GCA_964293715.1 uncultured bacterium
TCAAGCGTTAAGAATTAACGCTTGATTAAGGGTAGATAAAGATATGATCGATGCCTTGAAAAGAGGGAGAAGGATCAATATAGGATTGGCTATCTAACTTGACTGAACTTGACTGAAAACATATTTTCGCTGCGGACCATGAAAGGCGTTGGAGTTCAACAGCCGTCGGTAACGTTTCCCACTGCCGCTTGAAGCCCAAAGTGCCGCTAAGATTATGGTAAATTGATAGTTATCTTAGGCACTTTGAACTCCAAGACTCACAGCTTTCATGTAAACGACACAGGAACATTCACTATTTTGCATGATAAACTATCCAAAGGCGCCATGTCAATTCTGAGGAATGGATGGCAGGAGGGGTGTCTCGCCCACTTTTTAGACTATTGAATCAGCTAAGTTATTGGAGAATAATCGAAACTTGTTGAACAGTCTTCATTATTCACGTCCCAAAGGTTGTTGTAAATTCCAAGTCATAATTTCACAGCTATTTGAGCGGATCTCAATAAGCGATTATTGTCGTTTCGCAGAGAATTAGTTCTTTCAAAAGGTCAAAGTACAGCTCGCATCTCCTTTGGTATTCACATCTTATCCGGATACAAAATGAGTACGGGCAGGATCTTTTGACCCTGCCCGTACTCTCATTTTGCTGATGCCTTGGGAAGCCATTTTACAGAAAGGCTTTAAGGCATACTATAGTCAGATGAAACTATTTCATCATGATCATTTTTTTGGTGGAGCTGTATTTGCCAGCGTTCATCTTGTAGAAGTACACACCGGTAGAGACAGGACGGTTGTTTTGATCAGTGCCGTTCCAGACCACAGTGTGGTTGCCGGCAGCTTTATCTTCGTTGACCAGTTGTTTGATCAATTGGCCTTTCACGTTGTAGATTTCGAGGGCTACGGGACCGGCTTCTTTCGTGCTGAAACGGATAGTGGTTTCAGGATTGAAGGGGTTCGGATAGTTGCTCCTAAGTTCGGTAGTCAGCACTGGAGTAGTGGCATCCTGAGTGTCTGTTCCTTCTCCTGTATGTACGCTAAAGTTATCTACGTAGAATATAAAAGCGTCATCGGATGTGCAACGAATGGCGATATATACCTGCTGTCCATCAAAAGCGGAGAGATCATAGGTATATTCTGTCCAATTCGCCGGAGCTTCTACATCTGCTGCACCAGTGATGTATTGGAAGCCCTGCGGAACGATTACCGGCATGGTGGATACGCCCACTCTGAAACGTTCCATACCGTATTGTGCCGTATGGCTTCTGGCATAGAATTTCAGAGAACTGTTTACGTCCAGGCTAATGCGTGGGGTAATCAGCCAATCTTTATTGGGAGGGGTAACTGCAGCAAAGCTGGCGGCCATTTTGTCGCCTTCATAGGGTTCCAGACCTGCAAGAGGAGGAACGGTCTGTGAAGGATTGAAAATGATAAAAGCCATCTGTGAACCGCTGCCGGGGAAATCTACACCATCGATACCGTAGGTTTCTGAGTAATCCTGGTCCATCAAGGTCCAGTCGCCAAATTCAGTAGCGAAATCGGCATATTCTTCAAAGCCGTCTTCCATTACTGCGGGAGCCATTTGCAGATTCACATTTACAGCGATAGTAGCAGAAGCAGATTCTCCGGTATTGTACACTGCGCCTACGCCATAGATATAATCGCCATTAGGCACGCCATTATCTGTGTAGGTAACTATTTCAGGATCATCGATTGTAGCGATGGCAACATCATCACGATAAACTCTGTATCCCATGATCACGGCCCGGGTGAGATCTCTGGACTGGGCTGTGAAATGGCTGGTGAATTGACCGGTAACGGCAGGCAGAGGAGCTTCGACAAGAGCGGGAAGCTGGATAGCTTTCACACTGCGGCCCTGAGCTACAAAACCTTGAATTAACCAATTGTAGTTGAAAGCAGCATTAAGCGCGTCAAGGGTGGTCCAGGCACTATTGAAATACATCATATTACCTTTTCCAGCCACCATGGGGCCATTATCACAACCTGCAGGATGTCCACCCTGGGTATTGACTCTGTAGCCAATCCAGTATTGAGTACCGGCAGCGATGGTGATGGGATTGGTGAGAATGGCAGTAGTCCAATCATTGACGGTAGGATTACTTACCACCTGTTCATGCACCAAAGTTCCCGGAGCAGCGCTGGTGCCGCCAGTCCAAATCTTAACTGTGTAAATGCAGTCTGCGTACATGGGGGCAAATTTAACCTGAGTCAAAACTCCACCCACATGTTCGGTAAGATCACTGGCTTCATAGCGGTGTGCCACTTCAAAAGTGGAGGCACTGTCTGTTCCGATGCTGTTGCCAACGGTAGTGTTGTCTGACCAGGAAATCCATTCGCCAACCTGAGGAGGTTGAGGGTTTGCCCAAGTAAGACTTACGTTGTTTCTTTCTACAGTTGCGGCCAGATCGGTAGGAGCATCAAGCTCTTCCACCAGTACTTCCAGCGGACCGACAGGGACGGATTCACCGTCATCATAATAAGCGGTAAGGGTGTAAGAATAGCTGCCAAAATCAAGACCGGCATCAATATAGGTAAAAGTGACAGGATCATCGATAGTAGCTACCAGATTGTTATCACGATATACTTTATAACCTACCTGTTCACGGGTGAGGTTTTGAGCTGAAGCCAAAGCAGCATTGGGATTTGTGAACAAAGCCAATTGTCCGCTTTGGAAGGCTTGCGGAGCTTCATAAATGGGCTCAGGCATTTGTACGAGGGCCCGGTTATGATCTACATAACCCTGAATCAACCAGTTGTAGGTAAGACCATCGCCAAGTAGATCAAGCGTAGTCCAGCCATTGAAATTCATGATATTGCCTTTTCCAGGCACCATGGGGCCATCATCACAACCAGCGGGATGACCGGTCTGAGTATTCACTCCATAGCCAATCCATAAATTGCCGGAAACAGGAATAGGGACGGGTGTGGTAAGTTCCACTTCGGTCCAAACGTTCAAGGCAGGAGCGGCTATGACCTGCGAATGTACCATGTTGCCTGGAGCAGTGGCAGTACCGCCAGTCCAGATCTTGAGGGTATATACGCAATTGGCTTCACCGGCTACTATCTTTACATGGGTCAAAGTAGAACCATGAAAGGTCGCCAGATCAGCACTGTCATAAAGATGAGCTACATCAAAGGTAGTAGCGCCACCGGTGCCGATAGCGTTGCCCAATTGGTCAACGTTGCACCAGGTGATCCATTCTCCAGGAGGAGGAGGTTCAGGGGTGTCCCAACCAAGATGGACATCGTTGCCTCTTGCGCTGGCGTGAAAGTTTGAAGGAGGATAATTGTCATTATCCCTTTGCATTGCTGCATGAGTGTCTGTAGCACTGGAAAGAGTGTAAGCGTTCCCTACACTTGCCCAGCTGACGATAATGAAGGCTGAAAAGATCAGCATCAGTATCATTTTGTTTAGTTTCGTTCGCATGTTGACTCCTTAATGTCTTGCTTAAAAATATCTAAATACCTGCTCTTGCAGAACAGACTTAGTCTTCTTATTGTATGTTAAAATTTAGGCTCTGAACTTTGTGTCAAGGGAAAAATTAGCAGGCATTCATCCGCTTTCTGTTAAAACTTGATTGGGATATGGGCATCTGGCTTTATCTGAAAGATTGTCTTAATAAAATTCAATTTACTGTTTACCAACAACATGCAATCTAAAACTGCGTCCTTGTCAGGACTTATTTTGGTAAGATTCTGAGCTGGGATTGTGCACATTATTCATCCAAACTCAAAAAAGAGAATGCATAAACATGGATGATGCTTAAGACATTATCTTTAAGACCATTATAATAAGGTTTACTTGATGTTTTGGGAATGTCTGAAAACCTGGTTCTTATAGCTAATGTTGATGAATGTATTGAGGACCATTCGGTGGTCACCACTACAAAATGAGTGAATCCTCCGAACCGGAAGGCTAAATAAGCAAGGGCACGATCTACTGACCGTGCCCTTTGCTCATGTTATTTATGCCTTAATGCACCTTATATGGAAAGGCTTTAAAGCATCCTATAGTCATATGACACTATTTCATCATGATCATCTTTCTGGTGGAGCTGTATTTACCAGCGTGCATCTTGTAGAAGTACACACCGGTAGAGACAGGACGGTTGTTTTGATCAGTGCCGTTCCAGACCACAGTGTGGTTGCCGGCAGCTTTATCTTCGTTGACCAGTTTTTTGACCAATTGGCCTTTCACGTTATAGATTTCGAGGGCAACGGGACCGGCTTCCTTGGTACTGAAACGGATGGTGGTTTCAGGGTTGAAAGGATTGGGATAGTTGCCTTTCAGTTCTGTGGTCAGCACTGGAGCAGTATCGTCATCGGAATTGGATCCGCCTATAGAATGTACGCTGAAGTCATCCACATAGAAGATAAAAGCGTCATTTGATACAGAGCGAATAGTGATATATACTTTCTGTTCGTCATAGGCAGAGAGGTCGTAGATGTACTCGGTCCAATTTGCCGGAGCTTCTACATAGTCGGGACCGGTTAGATATTGGAAGCCCTGCGGAGTGATTGTTTCCCTGGTGGATACACCCACTCTGAAACGTTCCAGACCGTGCAGTGCCGTATGGCTTCTGGCATAGAATTTCAGGGAGCTGTTGGTTCCCAGTTCTATGCGTTGGGTAATCAGCCAATCCTTATTGGGAGGGGTAACTGCGGCAAAGCTGGCTGCCATCTTGTTGCCTTCATAGGGTTCCAGGCTCGTAAGAGGAGGAACAGTCTGTGAAGGATTGAAGATGATGAAAGCCATCGGTGAACCGCTGCCGGGGAAGCCTACACCATCAATACCGTAAGTTTCTGAATTATCTTGATCTAACAGAGTCCAGCTGCCAAAAGTGGTGGCAAAATCAGGATAATCTTCAAAGCTGTCTTCCATCAATACGGGAGCCATTTGTAGATCCACATTCACATTGATTGTGACTATGGCAGATTCTCCGGTATTATAAACTCCGCTCACACCATAGATATAATCGCCATTAGGCAGGTCATTATCTGTGTAGGTGACTGTTTCAGGATCATCGATCGTAGCGATGGCAACATCGTCACGATAAACTTTGTATCCCAAGAGCACTGCCCGGGTGAGATCCCTGGCCTGGGCTGTGTAGTTACTGGAGAATTGACCGGTAATAGCAGGCAGAGGAGCTTCGACAAGAGCGGGAAGCTGGATAGCTTTCACGCTGCGGCCTTGAGTTACAAAACCTTGAATTAACCAGTTGTAGTTGAAAGCAGCATTAAGCGCGTCAAGAGTGGTCCAGGCACTATTAAAATACATCATATTACCTTTTCCAGCCACCATGGGGCCATTATCACAACCTGCAGGATGTCCACCCTGAGTATTGACTCTGTAGCCAATCCAGTATTGAGTATCGGCAGCGATTGTGATGGGAGTAGTAAGAATGGCAGTAGTCCAATCATTGACGGTAGGATTACTTACCACCTGTTCGTGCACCAGAGTACCCGGAATAGCGCTGGTGCCACCAGTCCAAATCTTAACTGTATAAACGCAATTTGCATACATGGGAGCAAATTTGACCTGAGTCAAAGCCCCACCCACATGTTCAGTGAGATCACTGGCTTCGTAGCGGTGTGCCACTTCAAAAGTGGAGGCACTGTCTGTTCCGATGCTGTTGCCAATGGCACTGTTGTCTGACCAGGAAATCCATTCACCGGGCTGAGGAGGTTGCGGGCTTGTCCAGGCAAGATTTACATCATTGCCTTCTACAGTCGCAGCCAGATCGGTGGGAGCATCAAGATCCTCTACTACCACTTCCAGCGGGCCTGCAGGATCAGATTCGCCGTCATCATAATAAGCGGTAAGGGTGTAAGAATAGCTGCCAACTGCAAGATCAGCATCAATATAGGTAAGTGTGGCAGGATCATTTATGGTAGCTACCAGGCTGCCATCACGATACAGCTTGTAACCCGTCTGTTCGCGGGTAAGATTTTTAGCTGAAGCCAGGGAAACATTGGAACTTGTGCCCATGGCCAATTGTCCGCTTTGGAAAGCGTGAGGAGCTTCATAAATAGGCTCAGGCATTGGTACAAGGGCCCGGTTATGATCTACATAACCCTGAATCAACCAGTTGTAGGTAAGACCGTCGCCAAGTAGATCAAGCGTAGTCCAGCCATTGAAATTCATGATATTGCCTTTTCCAGGCACCATGGGGCCATCATCACAACCAGCGGGATGGCCGGTCTGAGTATCCACTCCATAGCCAATCCACAAATTGCCAGTGGCAGGAATAGGGACGGGTGTGGTAAGTTCTACTTCGGTCCAAACGTTCAAGGCAGGAGCGGCTATGACCTGCGAATGTACCATGCTGCCTGGAGCAGTGGCAGTGCCGCCAGTCCAGATCTTGAGAGTATATACGCAATTGGCTTCACCGGCCACCATTTGTACATGGGTCAAAGTAGAGCCATGAAAGGTCGCCAGATCAGCACTGTCATAAAGATGAGCTACATCAAATGTAGTAGCGCCACCGGTGCCGATAGCGTTGCCCAATTGGTCAATGTTGCACCAAGTGATCCATTCTCCGGTAGGAGGAGGTTCGGGAGCATCCCAAGCCAGGTGAACATCATTTCCTGCAACGCTGGCGTGGAAGTTTGAGGGAGGATAGAGGTTGGCAACCGGCTGCGTCTCAGTCACACTAAAGCTATCCACATAAATGTAGAAGCGGTTTGCAGGACTGTAGCCGTGGAAGC
>CAXZAB010000133.1:0-6721 GCA_964293715.1 uncultured bacterium
TTTCTGCTTGGCTTTCGAAAATAGCGAGGATTATTTTAACTTATTTAGGAGATAATACCCTGAATCGCTACAGCAGGCTTGACAAGAACTGCCATATGAAATAGAATGCTAAAATAAAATAAAATACAGGGAGTAGCGATGCAGACGATGTTTTCCGGACTGCTGGAGTTTCAGCTTACCCAGGTCATTATGATCATTGTGGGTTTGGTGCTGATTTGGCTGGCGATAGCGAAAAAATATGAACCGGCTCTGCTGTTGCCGATCGGATTTGGTACTATTTTGACCAATATTCCGCTGTCTGCAGCCATCGGTGATTCTGGCCCTCTGACTATCCTGTTTCAGGCTGGAATAGCCACAGAGCTGTTTCCCCTTTTGATATTTATCGCCATAGGGGCGATGATAGATTTTACGCCGCTTCTCAAAAATCCGGTGATGCTGCTGTTTGGTGCAGCTGCTCAGCTTGGTATCTTTGTTACCATCATCCTGGCAGCACTTTGGGGCTTTGATATCAAAGAAGCTGCCTCTATCGGGATTATCGGAGCCGCAGATGGGCCCACCTCGATCTATGTGGCCAATCGCTTTGCTCCCGATCTCTTGGGGCCTATATCTGTGGCGGCATATTCCTATATGGCTTTGGTGCCAATAATACAACCTCCTGTGGTTCGATTACTTACCACCAAAAAAGAACGGCTGATCCGCATGGATTACCATTCCGGTGATGTCTCGAAAACGGTGAAAGTCATCTTTCCCATCGCTATCACCATCGTGGCAGGAGTCTTTGTGCCGGCATCTTTGGCCCTGATCGGCTTCTTGATGTTTGGCAATCTTCTGCGTGAATGTGGAGTGGTGGATAGTCTGGCCAAATCCGCCCAAAATGAGCTGGGCAATGTGGTTACCATCCTTTTAGGCCTTACCATCGCCAGTAAAATGCAAGGAGATCTATTCCTGCGGCCACAAACCCTGCTTATTCTCGTTTTAGGGCTTGTTGCCTTTGTCTTTGATACGGCAGGTGGGGTGATGTTCGCCAAATTGCTCAATTTATTCCGCAAAGAAAAGGTGAATCCCATGATCGGAGCCTGCGGAATTTCCGCGTTTCCGATGAGTGCCCGCGTAATTCATCAGATGGGCCAAAAGGAAGATCCGTTCAATTTCCTGTTGATGCCGGCTGTGAGCGTAAATGTAGGCGGGCAAATCAGTTCCGTGATTGCGGGGGGAATCATCCTGGCGCTATTGGCTTAAGGGAAAATAAAATGATAAAAAATTTGAATACCTTATTGGAAGCGGCACGTGAGGCTGCCCAGCATGCTTACGCTCCCTATTCCGGTTATAATGTGGGCAGTGCTGTGAGATGTAAAGATGGCAGCATCTATAGCGGCTGTAATGTAGAAAATGCCTCGTTTTCGTTGTCCATCTGTGCCGAGCGCGCAGCCATCTTCAAGGCCGTGAGTGAAGGTCATCGGGATTTTACCGCGATTGCCATCTACGTGGATAGTGCAAAGCTATTCCCTCCTTGCGGAGCTTGCCGCCAAGTCATTCATGAATTTAGCCCAGATCTTCCTGTGATCTATGCCAATCATGATGAAACCATCGAAACTACCATGGCAGCGCTGCTGCCGGGAGCCTTTTCGCTGTGATCTATCCAGAGCTGCTGAACTGCACAATGTGTCCCAGAAATTGTGGCGTAAATCGCTATCAGGAAACGGGATTTTGTCAAGCTCCGGCAGAGCTGAAAATCAATGTAGCCCAATTGCATTTTGGGGAAGAACCTCCCATTTCTGGCACCTTGGGCAGCGGCACGATTTTCTTCAGCCATTGTAACCTGCGCTGTGTGTTTTGTCAGAATTCTATCATCAGTTTGAAGGGGGCCGGCCACAAGATCACTGAAGATGAGCTGCTGGGCCAAATCTTTGACCTGCAAAGCGAAGGCGCTCACAATATCAATCTGGTAACCCCCACGCATTATAGCATCCCTTTAATCAATGTGATCCGCACAGCCCAAGAGCGGGGGCTGAAGATTCCCATTCTCTGGAACAGCAGCGCTTATGAGAGCGTTGAAACCCTCAAAAAGCTGAATGGTCTGGTGGATATGTATCTGCCCGATTTTAAATATTATCATCCTCTTTCTGCCAAAAAATATTCACATGCCGAGGATTACCCCCAGGTGGCTTTTGCTGCCCTCAAAGAAATGGTGGAGCAGACCGGGTTTCTGCAAAAGAACTCCGCTGGCATCGCCACAAAAGGTGTGTTGGTAAGACTATTGGTACTGCCCAATGCCTTGAGTGGAACCGGGGAAATCTTACGTTTATTAGCTGGGGAATTTGGCACCGGTTTACCTCTCTCCCTGATGGCGCAATATTATCCCGCCGGCGAAGCCGTGCATATTTCAGAGCTGAACCGGGGAGTAAGCATTAAAGAATATCAAGCAGTAGTAAAGATCGCAAAGGAACTTGGCTTTGAAAACGTGTTTGCTCAACAGCTATCCAGCGACGATCATTGGACCCCAGATTTTATAGACGAAGACAAACGGGGAGTTTGACTATGAAAAATACATTTATTATCATCGTGCTCTTGTTGATCACGATTTCACTAACTGCCATAAATATCGAAATCCGTGGAACAAACGAAAAGCACAAGGTTTCAGAGACAGAGATAGATGGCATCAATTACGTTTCGATCAATGAGCTCAGCCCAATTCTCAAGTGCATCAATAAACAGGAACGTCTCGATCAAAGGTTGTATTTACACATCTATGGCGAAACCTTCATTTTCCTGGAGGGCAGCCCTTATTACAGCTATAAGATAGAGTCTTACAATATGCACTTTCCCCTGAAACGCAGGGCGGCAAATTACTATCTGCCCACAGTGTTTCTCACCGAACATGTGCCCATGCATTTTGAGCAAGAAGCCTCGTATAAAAGGGGAACTTTGTCGATCAAACAGCCTGTGGATCATAGTGTGCAAGTGATTGTGCTGGATCCAGGACATGGTGGAAAAGATCCCGGAGCCGTCGGCAAAATACTCAAAGTCAAAGAAAAAGACGTGAATCTGGAGGTTGCCTTAAAGCTCAAGACTTTATTGGAAAAAGAATTGGGTGTGCGGGTTCTGATGACGCGTACCGATGACCGTTTTGTGTCTTTGGGAGATCGAACCAGATTTGCCAATGAGCATAAAGCAGATATATTTGTCAGCATTCACGCTAATGCCTCCAAGAATTCCTCCCCCAAAGGGGCGGAGACCTACTATCTGGCTACCGCTATGACCTCAGATGCCAGAGCGGTGGAAGCTCTGGAAAACAAAGTGGTGGAGCTCTACGAAGGCGGCGCCTCGGCTCGCAGTAAATACGATGGGCTGGATTTTATTCTCAGCGATCTCAGTCAGACGGAGCATCTGCAAAGCAGTAATGAACTGGCCAGCAGTGTGCAACAAAATCTCATTGCCGGCTGTAAAGCTTATGACCGGGGAGTAAAACAGGCAAATTTCTATGTGCTGAAAGGTGCTTTTATGCCCTCCATCCTCATTGAACTGGGGTTCTTATCCAATCCGGATGAAGAACGTCTCCTCGTAAATGGCGATTATCAACAGCGCTTGGCCCGCACCATCTTTGAAGGCTTGAAACGTTTTAAATATCGCTATGACAGGATACGCAATACATGAAAAAGTCTTGCGAACCCATGCATGATATCACAAATATGGATCAGGACACAGCCAAAATCGACAACTGTGCAAAAGCAAAAAACGCCTTTATTTCCAATATCAGCCACGAGATCCGCACTCCCATGAATGCCATAATGGGCTTTGCGCAAATGCTGCAAAGCACAGAGCTCGACGCAAAGCAAGCGGATTATGTGGATGTGATTCTGGAAAGCGGAAACAAGCTGCTGACTATAATAAAGAACCTTTTAGACCTCTCCAATTTACAAATCCGGAGAATGACCCTGCATCCCGTTGATTGCAGCTTAAATCAACTGATAGAAGGTATTTGGCAGCATCACCGCCCTCGCATCGCGGCGAAGAACCTGAATCCGGTGTTGGAGATTGAAAATAATCTGCCTATTGCCAGATTGGACAGAGAAAAACTGGAAAGAGTGCTGAACTACATCCTCTCCAATGCCATCAAATTTACGGAATCTGGTTCGGTCTTCCTTAGGGTAAAGCTGCTCCAGACTTCTCATGCAGAATCATGCTTGGATATAGAGGTGGAAGACACAGGCTGCGGAATCGAGACAGACCAATTAGAGCTTGTTTTTGAAGCTTTTGAACAGGGTGATAACAGCGAGACCCGTGCCTATCCCGGAATGGGTCTGGGACTGAGAATTTCCAGCATGCTTGTGGAGCTCATGGGTGGCGAAATTGGCGTCTGCTCCCGGCCCAGTGAGGGCAGCTGTTTTCATCTTACTTTGCCGGTCGATATCTATTAAATGTCAATAAAGATCAAATCCATAGAACCGGGTAGTCTGGCCCAAGAAAATGGCCTGCAAGCCGGAGATAAGATCATTTCTCTCAATGAGATCCCGATCAGGGATTTCCTGGATTTACAGTATTATGGCAGTGATTATCAGCTGGATTTCATCCTGGAAGACTCCTTGGGCAGCCAGCGCGAGCTTACTATCTATAGGGAACTGGCCAAGCCACTGGGCATCATTCCAGAGGATTACCGGCATCGCAATTGTCAAAACAACTGCGTATTCTGCTTTATCGATCAGATGCCTCCAGGGATGCGTAAGAGCCTGTATGGCAAAGATGATGATTACCTCTTGTCTTTTGTATATGGCAATTACATCACGCTCACCAATCTCAAAGCAGAGGACCTTACGCGCATTACAGAGCAACATATCAGTCCGCTCTATGTCTCTTTGCACAGCAGCAATATGGACCTGCGCCAGGAGCTGATGCGCTCCGCTCATCCGGTAAATGTAATGGCCATCCTGGCTGAGCTTTCGGAATCCGGAATAGACTTTCATATTCAGATAGTGTGTGTGCCGGGCTTCAATGATGGCGCAGAGCTCAGGCGTACTGTCAGCGATCTTATGGATGAACGTTTGAGTATCCTGTCTATCGGGGTGGTACCTGTAGGGCTCACCAAATACAGAGATCAGCTTTGTCAGCTGAGTGGCTTTGATCAGGCCAGCGCACTTGAGATTTTAGAGATTCTGGATGAGCTGAGGGTTTCCTACGAAAGCCAGATCATCTATCCGGCGGATGAAATCTTTGTCCTGGCGGGACGTCCTGTGCCAGAGGTGGAATACTATCAGGATTTTCCTCAAATTGAAAACGGTATCGGTATGCTGAGTCTGACCTATGAGAACTTTAAGAAACATAAAAGAGCAATTCTAAAAGAGCTTCGCCAAGGTGGGGGAGACTATGTGATTCTCTGCTCTACAAGCGCTCAAACGCTGATCGCTCAGATCGTGAAGGAACTAAATCTGCGGCTGAAAGGACAGGAAATCACTATGCAGGTCATCAGAAATGACTTTTTCGGGGAACAGGTCACGGTGGCAGGGCTCATCACTTTTTCTGATATTGCTGCCCAATTTGTTCCCAAGAAGCCTGTTACCGTAATCTTACCGGATGTGATCTTTAACCATGAAGGCAACACCCTGGATGGGAAGAGCAGGGAAGATCTCAAGAAAGATCTTGGCACTCCGATTTTACTCATGGATCAACTTTGGGAAGCTTGGCAAGGCCTTGCCTAAAGATTTTACTTGAACGTTTTGCCACTTCAATTATATTGACACACCAATACTAATTATGGTTCAAAGGAGCTATCAATGCGAATAATAGAAGGGAATCTGGTCTCAAAAGGCTACCGCTTCAGCATAGTGGTAAGCAGATTCAACGAAATAATCAGTGGGAAACTGCTGGAAGGCGCACTGGACTGCCTACGTAGGAGTGAAGTGCGGGAAGAAGACATCACCGTGATCTGGGTGCCGGGAGCATTTGAGATACCCATGGTGGCTCAGATTGCTGCCAAAGAGCTTGATACAGATGCCGTTATTTGCCTGGGAGCAGTGATCCGGGGCAGCACACCTCACTTTGAGTATGTCTCAGCCGAAGTGAGCAAAGGCGTAGCGCAGGCTTCGATGCAGAGCGGCAAACCCGTTATCTTTGGCGTTTTGACCACAGACAGTGTGGATCAAGCTATCGAAAGAGCTGGCTCCAAAGCTGGTAACAAAGGTTTTACTGCGGCCAGCAATGCCGTAGAAATGGTAAGCCTCATGCAGGAGATAAAAAATGGGTCAAAGGCGTAAAGCACGCGAATTCGCAATACAGAGCATATATGCGCTTGATTTTGCCGATGTACAGGCAGATTTCAGAGAATACGGTTTGCTCAATGAGTATCCCGAAATCCTGAATCAGCTTACATCCGCAGAAAATGTCAAACCAGGCTCAAGCCTGTTTGCCTTCGCCGATGAATTGGTCAAAAATACCATCATCAATATCGAAGGCATCGAAGCTGAGATAGATAAATATACCGAGCATTGGTCTTTAGAATCCATCGCTCATTTGGATAAAAGCATATTGATCGTGGCTGTGTATGAGCTGATGTTTACCGATACTCCTGCCGCTGTGATCATCAACGAAGCCATAGAGATTGCCAAGAAATTTTGCAGTGAGCATACTGGAAAATTCATCAACGGAATCTTGGATGGGATAAACAAAGGCATTCCTCACAGTAAGCAGGGACGCCAAATCCCAACTTGTTAGATATGAAATTGCACTG
>CAXZAB010000134.1:0-6695 GCA_964293715.1 uncultured bacterium
GTGAAGATGAAAGATATGATCCCCTCGCTCCTGGCCTCATACCTTAAGGTAGGCGCCAAGGTCTGCGGCTCTCCAGCCCTGGATCGCAATTTCAAATGTATAGACTTCCTCACCCTGCTGGATGTGAGCAATATGGAAACCCAGCGTATCCGTAAACCCAGAGATAGCTGATCGTAAACAGTGAACCGAATTCGCGCTCTCTTTCAACACTTTATTATACTTACGTCATTCTTCTTCAAAGGGTGGTGGATTGAGCTGAGCACCAAAGATTCCCTCTTAAAGCGTAAACTAAAGTCTCAGCATACGAACCAGATTTGCAAGAAATTACTGAAAGCCTTTAACATCACACTCACAGTAAATCATCCTGAACGGCTCTTAGCGATGCGCGACACAGCTTATCTTATGGTCTCAAATCATACTTCCTATACCGACATCGTCCTTTTGGCCAGTCTGGAAAAACTTATTTTTATCACCTCGGTGGAGATGGGCGAGAATATCTTTATGGGCAGTGTGACCAGATTGGGCGGTGCACTTTATACAGACCGCAAAAAACCGGTGAGCCTGAAAACAGAGATTCAAAGATTTAGCGATGTTATCAAGCAAGGTTTCAAAGTGGTGCTTTTTCCGGAAGGCACTTCTACGGATGGCAGCACGGTCCGGGAATTTAAACGCTCGCTTTTCCAAATCGCGCTCAAGGCAAATTGCCCAATTTTGCCAGTATGTATCAAATATACGAAAATCGATGGTAAAGAGATAAACGCTAAAAACCGGGATTTGATCAGTTGGTACGGAGATATGACCTTTCTGCTTCATTATTTGAAGCTCATAGGGCGTCAAATAGAAGCGGAAATCACAATATTGGAGTCGGTAGTCCAGATTGAGGATAAAACGCGTGCAGAGCTCTCTACGGCCGTTTATACGCAAATCCACGATTGTTACCACGGACACACAAAAAACGTTTGACAGAATCGCCGCTCATACTTAGATGAAACCTGTGGATCGCAAAATAGGTTTTGGCGATCAACCTGACTAAATACTTACATATATAAAAGGAGCTATGATGTCAAAACAGGAAAAAGAAAGATTGCATTTGGGTAAAGCAAATTACCTCATACTGATTATAAGTGCGATCGTATTAATCTTGGGATATGTGATCCTGAGCTTTAACGAAATCACGATCTCTCCCATAATTCTCTCGATAGCTTACGTTATCATCATCCCCTTTGCCCTCTTGTGGCACCCCAAAAAGAAATAAATGACACTGCTTAGCGATGAAAACCTGGCTCAGCTGAGCCGTTTGCAACTCAATGCCCGACAAATAGTTGAAGGATTTCTTATAGGTCTGCACAAGTCCCCTTACCATGGATTTAGTGTGGAATTTGCCGATCATAGGCAATATAACCCGGGTGAATCTTTGAAGAATGTGGATTGGAAGATAGTGGCCCGCACCGGGCGCTATTATGTAAAACGCTATGAAGAAGAGACCAATCTGCGCTGTTATATTCTTCTGGACCATAGTAAATCGATGTTCTATAGTTCCGGTGATATTACTAAGATCGATTATGCCAAGAAACTGGCAGCCTCCCTCAGTTGGCTGATGATCGCCCAAAAAGATGCGGCCGGACTCTACACTTTTAACAATAAGATTACTTCCACCCTCAGCCCGAAAGCTTTTCGCTCTTATACCGCGCAGATCTTTGGTCGCCTGGTGCAGCTCGAAGCAGAAGAGGGTACCGATATTCTTACACCCTTGCATCAGATTGCTGAGAGTATTAAGAAGCGCAGTCTTATCGTGCTGATCTCAGACCTCATGGAAGATGAAGAAAAGATTATACAGGCCTTCAAACATTTCCGCAATCACAGGCATGAACTGTTGGTCTTCCACATCTACGATCCCAAAGAACAAACACTTGAATTTAAGCGCGAAACGCAATTTATCGATAGTGAAACCGGGGAGAAAATCACCGTAAATCCGTGGCAGATTCGCAGTGATTACCGCGAACGCTACGATGCTTTTTACAAAGCGCTTAAGGAATCTTGTCATCAACTGCAAGTAGAATACAACCCTGTGCCTATCGATCAGGATATTGGCGATCTGCTTTTGAAGTACCTGATTAAAAGGAAGAAGGGTCTTTAAGATGCGCGAGGTATCCTCAGACCATATCCAAGAGGCAGTTTATCAGGCCATCACAGAAATGTCTTACTGCTGCGACCCTCAGGTAACGTTAGCCTTGAATAAAGCTTTGGAGACCGAAACAAATGAGCTGGCCCGGGATGCGCTTATCAGCATCTTGGAGAATCACCGGATCTCGTTTCCCGATAATATCCCTTTATGCCAGGATACAGGCAGTACTGTAGTTCTTGCTGAGCTTGGATCTCAGGTGCAGATAGTGGGACAAACTCTGCCTGACCTCATCAATGCAGCGGTAAGCCGTGCCCAAAAAGATTGTCCTCTTCGGGCAAGCACTGTGGCCGAACCTCTCTTTGAGCGCAAGAATATGGGTGACAATACGCCGGCTATTATCCATGTGGAGTTTACTGAAGGGGACAAAATCAGACTTTTGATCGCACAAAAAGGCGGAGGGGCGGAGAATATGAGTTTTATGAAAATGCTGAGTCCCGCTGCAACAGCCGATAATATCGTCGATTTTGTTTGTGAGGGAGTTTTGGCTGCGGGTTCTCGCCCCTGTCCCCCCCTGGTTCTGGGTATCGGGATTGGTAGCAATTTTGAAGGCGCTCCTCTTCTGGCAAAAAAAGCCTTGTTTGAGCCCTTGGCTCGTCCGCATCCTGAGGCCAGATATCGTGAGCTGGAGCGTAGAATTACTGAGACAATCAATAACTTGGGCTGCGGAGTTCAGGGTTTTGGCGGAAATAATACAATTCTGGCAACACATATCTTATATGCTCCGTGTCATATTGCCAGCTTGCCAGTGGCTGTAAATCTGCAATGCCATGCGCATCGCCATAGTGAGGTCATAATCTAAGATGAAAGAAATACATTTAAGTCTGCCCCTTAGTGCAGAAGAAATCAAAGCGTTACAGCCGAATGATAAAGTTTTGCTCAGCGGCACTGTTTATACAGCCAGAGATGAAGCGCACAAGCGGATCCTTGCTATGCTGAACAAAGGCGAGGAGCCTCCCTTTGATTTAGCGAGTACGGCAATATTCTACTGTGGCCCCAGCCCGGCAGCCACTGGCAAAATCTGTGGGGCGATAGGTCCTACCACCAGTTCGCGCCTGGATCCTTATACTCTTGATATGCTGAAGGCAGGATTAAGGGTTATGATTGGCAAGGGTGACCGCTCCGAGCAAACTCAACAAGAGATAAGGGCCGCAGGAGCTCTATATCTGATCGCTATTGGGGGGATCTCGGCGGTGTTGAGTCAGAGCATTGTTTCATGTGAAACATTCCTCTGGGAGTTCCTGGGTGCGGAAGCTGTGTACAAAATGGAGCTGAAAGACTTTCCCTGTTATGTGGGAATAGTCTGATCTAATCTAACATTCTCGCACACAGCATTACGACAATCCCGTTTCATTCAGATTGTCAGGCTATATAACAGCTCACAATTAATTGCTAGTGCACTACTTAATGTCTTGCCGTATAGAGTCTTATCCTCTTAAACTGTGCTTATATTCCCGGTATTTAACCTTCAGTGCATCATCTTTTGTAGCCAAAATCTGAATAGCCAATAAAGCAGCGTTTTTTGCACCATTAATGGCAACTGTAGCCACCGGCACTCCGGAGGGCATTTGCACAATAGAATATAGAGCATCTATCCCACCCAAAGCTCCGGATTGGATGGGCACGCCGATGACGGGAAGATTGGTATGAGAGGCTATCACTCCAGGCAGATGTGCAGCCATCCCAGCGCAGGCAATGATCACAGCAAAGCCTTCAGCTTCAGCATCCTGCGCCAGCATCATAGTCTGCTGTGGATTGCGGTGGGCACTGCTGATATGAAAATCATGCGTCACCCCAAATTCCTCCAGAGTTTTACCGATAGGCTGGCAGATCTCAAGGTCGCTTTTGCTACCGATAATAATTCTAACTTTACTCATTTATTCTTATCTTCCATGGTCACGGTAAGAGCAGTATGGATATTTTCTTCGTTGGCGGCAGAGAGGAAACTTTCCAGTACCTCTGGGTTCATTACCAGTTTGGAAATATAAGAAAGTGAGAACAGGTGCTGTTTGTCATTATGCAAAAGCAGCATGAAAAAGATATTCACCGGTTTGTTATCCGGCGCGTCAAAATCCACACCTTCGTCAGAGCGACCGAAGAGGATGGACGGGGCTTTGATCTTGGAAGGGTGCAGATGCCGTGGGTGCAGCAAGGCTACGCCGTTTCCAATCGCTGTGGAAATGAGTTCTTCACGTGCTACTACAACTTCGTAGAGCCAGCGGGCATCGCGCACGAGTTTAAGGTCTTTGGCTTTTTCACTGAGGATGCGGATAGCATCGTATTTGTTTTCGGCATGAAAATCCAGGAAGATGTTATCGGGGCGCATGTATTCTTCAAAGTGACAGATTACACGTCTTAAGGCCAACATTTTTTCATCATCTACGTTGAGATTTTCTAACCATCCATTGAGAGAATCTTCGTCGATTTTCTCGTTTCTTCCTACCATCTTGGTTTCAAAGACTTTAGTATTGATCATTTCTTGGATCACTCGGTCTGAAACCTTAAGTTTCTTTGCAGCTTCGGCTTTTGAAATATACTTCTTAGCCATCGGATTACCTCCTGTTTTGGTAGCTATTTTGTGTTTTTATTCTTTATTGCAAGGTTTAACTTGACAAAGATACGAGATTATTTTGGATATGGCATAATGGTCAAGAGATTTATTTTAGCAAGTCTGATTTTGGCACTACTTGGTGGTTGCTACTATTCAGTTTATTCAAACGCTTACCCGCATTTAAAAAAAATTCGGGTGGAGCCTTTTGAGAACCAAACTGCAGAATTTGGGTTGGCAGATAAAGCCCTGAATGGGCTTTCTTTATCGCTGCGAAATGACGGCCGCTTGAAATTGGTCACTCAAAACCCGGATTGCAGTCTGGAAGGGAAAATCGTCTCTTTTGAAGAGAAGATTTATAGCTATGACAGCGCCAATCAGGTGCAGGATTATCAATTGATTATGGTGTTAAACCTGAGCTTTACAGACCTCATCAAGAATGAGGTTATTTATGAAAACAGTTCGCTCAGAATCGCCGAAATCTATAAGGTCTCCGATGACAGCACTGCTCGATTCGAGACCAAAGAGGAAGCCTTAAGTGAAATCTTTTCAAGTATCTTCAAAACAGTCATCCAAAACAGCCTCGAAGCCTGGTGAGACCGTGAGACTGAACCGCTTTCTGGCAGATTGCGGTTTGGGTAGCCGGCGAGGCGTGGAAGCGCTGATCACAGACGGTAAAATATCTGTGAACGGCACTATCTGCAAAGATCTCGCCTCACAGGTGGATCCCAGCCAGGACGAAGTTCGCTACCAGGGCAAAATTCTCAGTATTGAGAAGAAGACCTATCTGGTTTTGAACAAGCCCATGGGCTATGTGGTCTCGCAAAAGGATGAATTTGACCGCAAAACCGTTTATGATCTTTTGCCGGATGAATTCGCCAATTTACCTTACGCCGGAAGGCTGGATAAAAACACAGAAGGTCTCCTGCTATTTTGCAATGACGGGACCCTGATCAAGCAGCTCACCCATCCCAGTTATGAGGTGGAAAAGGTGTATCGCGTGCAAATCGAACCCAAAATCTCTTTGACTGCGATTGAGAAACTCCGTCAGGGCGTGGTGATCGATGGCGGGCTTACCCAAAGTGCCGGAGTCTTTGTAAAATCTCAAAGCAATACCGGTATGAGCCTGAAGGTTGTAATCTCCGAAGGCCGCAAACGACAGATTCGCCTCATGATCAAAGCCGTAGGCGCCAGGGTGATAAACCTCAAACGCGTACAATTTGGTCCCCTCTTTATAAAAGATTTGCCAGTAGGCCGCTGGCGCCCTCTTACAGCAGATGAAGTGCGAGCCTTATACAAAACCGCTGCATCCGCAAAGCTCGCCAAAAACCCCCAAACCCCAAAATCAAGTAGAGATAAAACATGAAGATTGCCCTTATCGGCCCGCCTAAGAGCGGTAAAACCACTATTTTTAACGCGCTTACCGGTGCTGATCACGAAGTAGATAAATACTCCCCTGCTGCAAATCAAGCCAATATCGGCATTGTCCAGGTCACAGATGAACGCATCACCAGTTTAAGCGAACTTTACGAACCTAAAAAGACGATTTATGCCAATATAGAATTTCACGATTTTCCCGGTATTTTTGCCAAGGAATCAGATAATCCAGAAACCACGATTTATACTGAAATCAAGAGCTCCGAAGCCCTTGTGCTGATCTTACGCGCTTATAAAGATGAAGAACTGGATGAATTGTATGGAGCTGCTGATCCCCTCAAAATGCTGTCCCACTTTGAAGATGAGATGATTTTGGCAGATATGATAGTGGTGGAAAAGCGTATAGAAAGAATTCTTCATGGCTACCAACGCGGAATCAAAACGCCAGCTCTCCAGATCGAAGAAAAGACTTTGAACCGCATTTTGGGGCAGCTTCAGGCCAATAAAAGCATCCGCGATCTGGAAATGGATCCGGATGAGGAGAAGTCCGTGCGCGGTTTTCAATTCTTCAGTGCCAAGCCGCTTTTG
>CAXZAB010000135.1:0-6682 GCA_964293715.1 uncultured bacterium
TTCATTGACGATCAGCATATCGGCGTGAGCCACGCGCATACGCACGCTGAGCTCTTTCAGAAAGCCTTTGCCAAAATAGGTGCTGCGTTCCGGCTGATTTCGTTTCTGGGTATAGCGTCCCAAGACAACGATGTCGGCAGTGTCGGCCAGGCGTTCCAGTTCTTCCAAAGAGGCTTTGGTATCTTCTTCGCTTTCGCGGGAGCGAATTATACTGGCGATAAAGGCAGTTTTCTCATCCTTGTGCAGCTCATTCCAGCTTTCTTCTTCCAGTTCAAGTTCGTCCCAAAATGTTTCTTTATTCATAGTTTTATCCTAATTTATGATGGCAAATTTACCCCGGGCCTGCTCGCCATCCATCTCGATGATGTAGAAGTAGATTCCGCTGGAGACCCTCTTGCCATCTTGATTTTGGGTATTCCAATGCCAAGTGATGCGGTTGCTCTCAGAGCTGAAAGGCCCTATGGCTTTTTTGTAAACCAAGGTACCGCTGGCATCATAAATGGCGATCTTGCCTTTTTTGTTAGCAGGGAAATTCGTGAAGATGATTTCGGCATGCTGAGCTCTGTGCAAAGGATTGGGGAAGACTATAATCTTACTGAGATCCTTGGCGTCACCCAAGGTAAAACGGGCCAGATTGTGCAAAGGAGAAATGATGTTTCCAAAGAGATCGGTCACATTATCGATCCTGATGAAATAGGCCTCATTGCTGTATTTGAGAGCGTGGGCAAAAGTTATGGTCACCCGGTTTTCTTCGGCCTGAATATCCACTATGCGGTTATCGGCATCATTTTCCGGACAGTGTAAGGTGTAATTTCCCATGTAGCTGGCGGATTCTGCTTTGACTTCTTTATCAAAGCTGATTACCACGCTGAGTTTCCCGTCTAAGACCTTCACGTTCTGCACCTTGGGCGGCTGCAGATCCTGCACATAGGGGAAGGTGAAGTTATGCGTAGTGATCGGAATTCCGCTGGGGCCGGTAAGGCCATGCACCTGGAGGCTAAAGAGCTCTTCGATGGCTGGAAAAGCGTCACGGAAACGCAGCTGCACCCCGTGTTGCTGAGCTGTGCTGTTTACTGAAATAGGGTGCCCAAGATCATGAGAAAGATTATAAAATCCGGGGTTCAGTACAGAAGAGGTCATCTGTTGATTAAACAAGATCCTCAGCACATGATCTCCCACCATGCCTATTTCGAGAATCTTCGGAACCAGCATGGTAACGGTTGAATGCCAGGCAGAAAGCATGCTTTCGCTGGGCTCACTGTACTGATGCACAGCACTCACGGCGTAGGAATACTCCTGTCCTTCCTGCAGATCAGTATCGATGTACAAAGTACCCGGGATACTGTCGATAAAACTGACGTCTCCCTCTTCATCTTTACGGTAAATCCGGTAGGAATCTGCAGCCCCTTCGATCCAGCTGATCTGAACCATATCCGGCCCGATAGCCTGCACCACCACATTGACAGGAGTGGGAGGACCGGCAAAAGGCTCATCCAAGCCCCATTCTACTGCGATCAGAGAATCTGGCCCCACCCTATAATTACTCATCGCCCAGGCTTTGCCAGCCCCGTCACGATAAGCTGCCATGCGGTAATTGAGCGTGGTTTCTCCCACAAATACAGGCTTAAACTTGCCATCTATGTATTTGACTATGTAGAGATTGGGAGCAATGCCCAGGACCAGATCGTCTTTACCATCGCCATCCATATCCATGATCGTGATGGCGTTTTGGGATTCCACGTCATTAAACATGATGGAGCCCATGCTGATGTAGCTGTCATTGCCGTTTGAGGTGAAACCTTCAAAATGCCAGAAATTCAGGTCCGGATTCAGCAGGCTTTTATTGTAGCCGCCGATCACGAAATCCTGCTTGCCATCTCCATCAAAGTCTCCGCTGCCAAGCTGGTAGGTATTGGCAACCGGCATCCGGTGATGCCATACCATGGGTGCTTCTGCCTGATTGATTACTTCAAAGATCATGACGTCACCGTCTGTGTCTGCACAGAGGATGTCAGGACGGTTGTCCTGGTCAAAATTCTTCACGATGATGGTAGGTACGAAGTTGTTTCTCAGGTTCGTGGGAGTAGTGTTGAACAGGGTGTTACGGGCAGCCAAAAGACCTTGGGTATTCCAGCCATAAAGCTGAATCACCCTTCCGGTGGGCAGATTTTTCACCAGCAAGACGTCTTTGCGGCCGTTATTATTATAATCCGCAATGGTGCCGCCGATGATTCCCGTGTCGCTAAAGATCAGTGAATCCGGGCTGGGATAGTTATGACCTTGCTTGGTTTCCCAAAGTTTGCCGATTTCGGATTGGAGCAGGAGCACTTCCATGCCCTCATCTTTGGTATTGCCCAGACTCAGAGGCCAAAAGTTTTCGCCAAAGGAGTGAGTCTGCAGATGTCCGCCAGGACGGGGTTCATAGGCATAAACTTTGCCATAACCCAGTTCTGGGATATCCATAGCCAGATACTCTTCCTGACCATTACCATTAAAATCGTACCAGCTGTTGAGCGGAACTCTCGCCTTGCCTACTTCCCGGCGCAGATAACCGTGCGTGGGAACGCTTTCATAGTGGATGTTCATGAAGTCCTCGAAGACCTGGCTTTGCGCGCTGTGATTGGCGTTATTGGTAGCTTTGAGCTGAATATCGAGGCTGCCTTCAGGGAGATCCTGCGGGAGTGCCCAGATTTGCAAACTATCCACCGTAGTGCCGTACAAGGTACGCATTTCACCGGTGATATCCCAAAGGGTGAGTTCAGATCTCACAGACTCATTATAGGTAGCTGTGATATAATGTTTCAGATTCTCGCGATCGTAACGGCTGAAACTGCCCAACTTTTGGCGCCTGAGCTCCGGAGGTCTGCGATTCACCGTGACAGTACGGAAGTAATTGTACTTCATCAGATTATTATGCCGCTTTTCATATTGCACACGCAGCATGTAAGTGCCTTCCGGGAAGCTTTCCGGAACGTAAAATTGACCCAAGACTCCATCATGCACCTCAGAGGTATGATAGACCGGCTGGGAAGTATGCTCGCGGGCATCTTTCCAGTTTCCCATATTGGGATCTGTGATACTGCGATACATCAGGGTATAGCGGGCAAAATCACTGCCATAAACACTGCCCGTCACCTCAGTAGTGCCCGAAATACCAAGTTGATCGAGAGGATAATCTATCTGCACAAAAGGCGGATTGAGATTGTCCAAAAGTTTTTTGACATTGAGCAGGCCATGTCCGGTGCGAACATCAAAACCGGGGGTATCGATATCGTCTGTAGAGCTGAGCAAACGCGCCCGCACTTCAGCAGGACTAAGCCCCGGAACCAGTGACAAAAGCAGGGCTACGGCGCCACTTACATAAGGCGAACTCATCGAAGTGCCGCTCATCTGCATATACATATCATCGCCGTCGTCACGGTAGGTAGAAAGCACATTTTCACCCGGAGCCACCAGGTCCAGATCGTGGCCATGACTGGAAAATCCGGAGACTACTTTGGCGGCATTTACACTGCCCACCGAAATCACGTTTGATAAGCGGGCGGGATAGCTCATATTATCTCCGGGATCGTTACCCGCAGAAGCCACCAGGACCACGCCTTTATCATAGGCATAATCACAGGCATCGGCGATGATCGCGGAATAGTTTGGGTCTCCCCAACTCATATTGATCACATGACAGCCGTTATCCGCTCCATAGATGATGGCCGCAGCGCAGTCATCGTCCTGCAAATAACCGGCGTCTGTAGTTCTGAATCCGGCCCTAAGGGGCATGATCCGCACATTCCAACACACTCCGGCCACGCCGATTGCGTTGTTGCCCACGGCTCCGATGATTCCAGAGACGTGGGTACCGTGAAAGTTTTCATCCGTTACGTCGTTATCCTGTTCCAGATAGTCTCCCAAGGCTATGTCAGCCATTTCAGGAGCATCCACAAAGTCCCAGCCGCACCAGTCGTCGATGTAGCCATTACCATCATCGTCAATGCCGTTATCCGGGATCTCGCCATGATTGATATAAACGTTGTCATGGATATCGGGATGATTGATAAGCAATCCGCTATCTACCACACCCACGATGATTTGACGACTGCCTGTGCCATAATCCCAAGCTTGGGGAACGCTGCACAAGTGATGCAACTGTCTGGGGAAAAGCGGATCATTCGGGATGGCATGCATTTTCCGCAGATAGTTGGGCTCTATGTATTCGATTCCGGCAAAGCTGAGGCTCTTCATCTGCTGGATATCCGGCATTTCACTTAAGTTTGCTTTAAAATAGCGTCCAGACGGCATCCCAGCCATCGGTTTCAAGTCTTTCAGGCCATGTTGGCTCAGATAAGTATCAAAATCTGTGAGTCCGATCTTATCCTGGCTGATCTGTTTCTGGGAACTGGTCTTAAAGAGTATCTGTCCCGGAGTGTAGGCTCCAATCGCCTGCAAGGGGCAGAAAAGCAGGAGCATCAGGAAAATCAGCAGAGCAGAGGCTGCAAGATGCGTGTGACGGATCTTATTGTGTTGGTAAGGGCAGAGCAATTTCATATCATTCCTTTAAAATTGGTAACTCAGACCAAAGCTGTGTACGTCATTCAGGCCTTTGCTGAAGGGGACATAGCCATAGTCTATGGCTATGCGGAAGAGCTCCAGCCCCATTCCCACACTAAAACTTTCGGCATCGGTGTTAAACTTGTATCCTGCTCTGAGATATAACTTCTGCATAAGCTGCAGCTCTGTGCTGAGCGCAATGCGCAGGTCCTCATCCACAGCTTTTACGAAAGAGGCTTCCACTCCCAGCTTTTGCTCGCCCAGAGTCACGCCCTGATAGAGATCGAGGTCCATACTGAGAGGCAGCTTCACCCTTTCTTCATCGGTTTTATTGGCGATGCCCAGATTGCGCACAGCAAAGGACATTCTGTTGTCCTTCACAGGTGGCAGAAAGGTTACGCCCAGATCGCTGTTCAAAGCCAAAGATGAAGCCGTATCCAGTTTCTCATAGATCACTCCCAGATTCCCACCCAGATAGAGGCTGGGGTTCAGACGCAAAGCGTAGTTTCCCCGCACATTGATATCTGAAGGATTGTAGTGTCCGATCAAAAGCCCGGTCTCATCCCGCTTTTCGATCTCGCCATAGCTGAGATTTATCAGCCCCAAACCGAAGTGTGAACTGCGTTTGGAATAGGAATACACCAACGAGCTGTAGGCTGTGTCCCCGATCCAGGTGCTGTGTGAAGCAGAAAGGCTTTTGTCCCTATCTACCGCAGCAGAAGCTGGCTGCCAGAGCCAGTTCGTGTGATTGCTGTCATAATGGATCCCGCGTCCGGCCAAAGCCATGCTTACCGGATTCGGCGGGATGTTCAAAAACTGGTAACCGTATTTCCCGGCGTCCGCGTGTACGTCTGCCAAGAGGACGCAGGCCAGGCCGAGGATGAGCAGTGTTATAATATATTTTCTCATGAAGCTATGCTCCTTATTTTTCTATGCCAAAGCGCAGACGGTGAGTCTCACCCTTTGCGCTGACGATCGCTATATAAATCCCGCTGCTGAATTTATGGGCGGGAATCTCAAATATTTCCAGATTGCGCAAGTAAGCGTAAGCCAAAGCGCTGTGTTGATAAACCATTTTTCCACTGATGTCAAAGATCTTGATCTCCACCTGGGTATCTTCTGTGGGCATCACCGAAAGGCGCAGCGTGGGTTCGTAGATCTTCTTTAAAGGATTGGGGAAGAAATACAGCTCGTCCAGAACAAATTTGCCTGCGCTCTGAAACTGATTCTGCGAAGTAGCAGCTCCCCGGGAAGCGGTACGGCGCAGATCTGCAAATTCACAGAGCCAGGCCTTATCCACCGTAGCGGGATTGTAATCGGGCAATTCTGTGCGGAAGATGCTGCCATTGTCCGAGCCTACCCACAGATAGTAATTTTCGTCTGCACCCTGCACCACAAAAGGCAGGTGTCTGCCCCGGTTGGCAAAAGACTTCGGGAATTCGGACTTTAGCCGGTAGTTGTTATTCCAAACTGTGAGGCGGTTCATACTGAGCGCAGCGGTCAGCTCCAGCTTGCCATCTCCGTTCAGGTCCAGAGCCAAAGCTCCGGCGCTGATGCCATCATCCCGCAGACCCATATTCAGGCTCACAGGACTCATATCACTACCGCTGTAATCGATGATAAAGACTCTGTTGGACGTGCTGAGGATGAGGTCCAGGCTGCCATTGCCATCAAAATCCTGAATGGTGAGAGGGGCAAAAGTGCTATCCGGCAACACAAACGGGAAGCCGGGCAATAAACTCCATTCGTTGAGACCGTCCTCAAATTTATATACGTAGATACTGGCTGGACATTGTACGATGAGATTGAACTCTTGTTTCAGCGGTGCCGCAAAAAGTCCTATGCATAAGGAGTCCGCGGGTAGGGGAAGCTCGAAACTTCGCAAATCGCCACTGACGCTATCTTTTTGCAAAAGGCTATAGCGCTCTGTCTTGCTGATGGCATAGATTTGCTCATCATGATAGAGCAGATTGGCTATCAGTTCACCCTCAGGCAAAATATATTCATGCTGAAGTCCTTTTGTATCTTTATCATAGAGCATGATTTCGCTGAGGCCACTCTGTGTATGCTTTAAGGGTAAAAGCAACTGCGAGCCCATATCCACAGGATGGCTATGCCATTTATAGTGAGGAAGATTGGC